>DATIOT010000323.1:0-16870 GCA_035472875.1 Mycobacterium sp. | reverse complement strand
GGTCGGTGATGCCCAACAGGCCGCCGTTGACGCCGTCCTCCCAGGTGTCGGTGTCCTGCTTCTTGGCGTTGTAGTCCGGTGTGATGCGGAACTTCGGGATCTCGGTGACGCCGTTGGCGTGCAGCATCGGATGCTGGCACGGGAACGCAAGCCCAACCGCCCAGTCCAGCAGCACCGGCTGCGTCGAACCGACGTACTCCTGCAGGGAACGCAGCTCCGGCACCCGCGGCGGGGTCACCGCGATCCAGTCGTCCGGCGTCAGGGAGAGATCTTCGGCCACCACCCGGACCGCAACCGCGTCCGCGGGCATCTTGTCTCGGGCGAAGCGCAGATTGCGCCACGCCTTCGGCTGTTCCCCGTTCAGGTCGTTGGGCACCATCCGCCCGGCCGGCACTATGTCACCGCCGGGGCCGGGCTTGCCGTATTCCAGCACTACGGTCTGCCCGTCGGTGTGCCCGTGCAGCACGCTGCTGCCGGCGATCTTGCCCGCGGCGGTCACCACCAGCAGGGGATGCCCGTCGTCGGGTTTGGGTAGCTGGTACCACGCCGAGGCGAGTCTGCTCTGCTGTTGGGCGCCGGTGGTGTAGCTGCCGGCCAGCGGAATCTGGTCGGCGTTGAGGCCGTAGGGCAACGGCACCAGTGATCCGTTGATACCCGGCGCCTTCAGCTTGGTCGGCGCGCGCCAGTCGTACGCGTACCAGTCGTAGTCGGTGCCGGGCTGCGGCACCGACGTCTCCTGCACCGCCTCGGCCACGGTATGGTCCGGTACGCCGTTGGGGGTGAACCCTACTGGGTTGACGCCGCCCAGCGGACCCAACGGGCCGTAATTACCGGGCAGCGGCGCCATATAGCCGGCGTTGCTGTCCGGCTCGACGAGTACGTCGTCGGCCAGTGCGCAGCCCCCGGCGAATTCGCGCAAGTTGGCCCAGCCATTGGAGTAGGTAGGATACTGGCGCACGATCCCGGCGACCATCGATGCGATGAACACCAGCGCCATGAATCCGGCCGCGATCGGCACCGGCGCTGCCGTTACCGCCCGCGCCAGCCGGCCCTCGCCGTGATCCCGCGACGCGAAGTGCAACCAGATCGCCCAGAGTGCCGCAATCGCGAACAGGATGAAAAAGATTGTGCTGATAGTGATTCCGGCGAGCTTCGGCATGGCGCTGTTGAACGGGACGCCGTAACTGGATACGTACCACCAGCCGTTGGTGGTGGCGAAACAGAGCGCCAACAAGAACAACACCGCCGCCACGAACGCCATCCGGTTACGCGACCAGCGCAGCACCTTCGGTGACACCAGCACCGTGGTCAGTGCGGCCATCGCCGCGCCCACCGCGGCGAACAGCCCGAAGTGGTGCACCCACTTGGTGGGGGTGAACATCAGGAAGAACATGGTCGCGAAGATGACACCCATCAGCCGCCACGCCGGCCCGCGGGCCACACCGGGGATTCGCTTGCGCCGCAACATGATGAACACGGCGGTGAACAGGCACAGCGCGGCGATCAGGAAGCCGAATCGGCGGGACAATGAACCGTCGACGGTGGGCAGGATCAGGTAGTAGTAGCGCAGGTTCTCCGTGTACCACGCCTGGCTGGGCCCGATCGCGGTGCGAATCCTGGTGGCTTCCAACACCGTTGACAGGGTCTGGTCGGCGAACACCACGGTGAGGATGACGAAACCGGCGGCCAGCATCGGGGCCACCAACGGCCATGTGCCCACCAGGCGATGCCTGCGGACCAAGATCCGCAGGATCGGGCGGCCACCGGCAACCAAGGCGGCCACCGCGATCAGGCCGGTGGGTTGCACCCCCAGGGTGAATGCGGCGGTCACCACGGCCAGCGCCGCCGGCGTCAGCCGGGAGGCGCACATCGAGCGCTCGATCAGCACGTAGGTGATCAGCGAACCCGCCGCAATGATCGGCTCGGGACGAAGGCCGTTGTTGAATGGCATCCACGCGGTGAGCAGGACCATGCCGGCCGCCCAGTTAGCGGCCGTGCTGGAGGTTACCGCCGGCCCCAGCCGGGGCAACACCTCACGCGACAGCAGCAGCCAGCAGACCAGCCCGGCGACCAGGTCGGGCAGTCGCATCCACAGGCTGCCGTCGCTGACGTGGGTCATCAGTGCCAGCAGGTTGTAGTACCAGCCGAACGGGTCCTCCGGGCTGCCGAACCAGCGGAAGTAGTTGGACATGTAGCCGGCGTGGCCGGCTACCCGGGCCATGCCGAGGATGTAGCCGTCATCGGAGGAATTCGCGCCGATCAGATGCCATAGCAGGAAGCCGAATATCACCGTGGCGTCGATCAGCGTGAACTTTCGCCAGCGGGTCGGAATCAACCGGTGCATGCGGCGCCCGTCCAACTGGTCCAGGCGCCACAGAGCGACCAGCGCGACGATAGTCGACACGATGGCAAGCACCATCGCAAACAACTTCAGCGTCGTCGGCGTCGTCGAGAATCGCGTGTCGATGGTCGCCGAGAGCCGCAGCCCGGGCGGAGCTGGGCCGGTCAGATCCGTGAACACCCCGACGATCTGCGGGCGCAGATTGGGATCGGGGAAACCACCGCGCACGGGCTTCCCCGCCGGATCGGTCAATCCGACGAAGGTTGCGAAGGTGCCGGCGAGTGTGGAGGTGATCTCGATGCGCTGGCATTGCGGGGACGCCGCCTGATCCCGAGGCACGCTGGCGATCACCACATTGCGGTCGGTGACGTCGACGCGCTGGCTACTGACGACGACGAACAACGCGTTGAGCGCGGCGTCCTTACCCTTCTTGGGCGCCGTACTCAGCACCACCCCGCCGTCGGGCGGCAGGTCGCGCACCACCGAGCAAGGCACGGTTGCCGTCACGTCGACCGGTGTCAGCGAAATCAGCGGTGCGGTAACGCTGTTCAATTGGCCGTTTTGCGGCCAGTTCAGCATCGCTGTGGTCTGCACGACGGGCAGCAGCGGCGTCGCGACCGACAGGACGAAACCAATCAGCCCGGCGATCGTCGCGACCCAGCGCGTCACCCGCACGTCTTGACGGGGGGCGGCCGCCTTGTCTTCGCGGTTCGCGACGGTCGTCACCCTCATGGGAGGGCCCGAATCGGTCCCTGCCGGCTCCAGCCGTGCACTGTGATCACACCCTGTTCGACAACGGCATCAGGCGCCTGATCGGCCGGCACCAACGGGTAATACTGCTCGACCGATCCCCAGTCGCGATACCAGTCGCCGCGCAGGTACGTCGAGATCGTCGAAGTGCGCAGCAGCGCCTGAGTAAACAGGAACGGACCGCCGGCCTCGCTGGACTGCCACCCGTTCGACGACGCCGCCGTCTGTTTGTGATCGGGCAGGATGCGGTATTGCGGAAGTTCGGCAACGCCAAGGTGTTCGGCGAACGGCCGCTGGCAGGGGAAGTTCGCGGCGGTCGCGATGTCCATCAGCACTGGTGCGTGCGATCCGATCAATTGCTGCAGGGTCTGCAGCACCGGGACCCGCGGCGGCGTGAACGCGAACCACTGTTCGGAACTCAGATTCGGGTCGTAGGCGACGATGCGTGCCACGTTAGCTTCCGGCGGTGCCCAGGCCAGCGGGAACCGCAGGTTGCGCCACGCCGGCTGCGGCCCGATGTCGATGGGCTGCATCTCCGCGAGCGGCTGGGTGGTGCCGCCGGGGCGAGTGACGCCCCACTGCAGTTTCAGCGACTGCCCATAGGTGAAGGTGCCGTCCTCCTTGTACGACCAGATGGCACCGGTGGCGGAGACCACGACCACCGGCCGATCCGGGGTGCGGGGCGGCAACTGGTACCAGGCCGAGGTTGCGTTGGCGGCCAGCGAGTTCTCGCCGTAGCTACCCATCACTGGTGTGCGGGCGGGGTCGAGGCCGAACGGTAGTGCCGCGTGCGACCCATTCACCCCGACCGGGCCTTTCCCGCCGGCCGTGCCCGCGGAGTCACTCATGGTGGCGTTGGGCTTGTTGGGTGACGCGTCGGAATTCACCACCCCCGGTTTGGTGACCACCGGGTCGGACCTCAGGTCATCGCCCACCCCTTCGGGTTTGAAGCCGACCGGGTTGATTCCCCCGAGCGGGCCCGCGGGACCGAATTGCTGCCCCGAAACCGGCTGCAAAAGACCCGCATTGGGGTCTGGCTCGGCCAGCACGTCATCGCCCATCGCGCAACTGGTGAGCCCGGACGTCAGCGCGGCCACGTTGGCCTTGGCGGTGGTGTAGAGGGGGTAGCGGAAAACCGCGCCCTTGGCCAGCGAACCGACTTCGCCCAGGACCATGATCACCGCGACCACCAGCAGCGGTGTGGACGCCAGGACGCGGTTGCGCCGGTTGTCCTTGACCTCGGTGTGGCCGGCGTAGTCCATCCGGAAGTGGTACCAGGCGGCCAGCAGCCCGGTAATGATCGACAACGTCAGGAACATCGACGTCACCGGATGGCTGGCGATGACCGGCGGGATGTCGTACCAGGGAACCCCGTAGTTGTTCACGTAGAACCAGCCGTTGACCCCCGAGGTGGCCACCGCCAGCACGAACAACAACGCGGTGATGTACAGAGTCAGGTTGCGGCGGCTGTGCAAGCCTATCCGGGCGAAGGCGAAAGCGGTGACCGCACCCAACGCGCCGGTCAATCCGGCGAACGCACCGAACTGCACGGCCCACTTCGTGGGGGTGAATGTCAACAGCAGCAGCCCGACCGCGGTTGTGCCGATCAGCCGCCACGCCGGGCCACTGGCCAACCCCGGCACCCGGCCGCGCCGAAGCAGCACCACCAGCATCACGAACAGGCACAGCAGCAGCACCAGCACCGCGAATCGCCGCGTCATCGACCCGTCAGCGTTGGACTCCACAGTGAGGAAGTAGTAGCGCAGTAAGTCCTGGTACCACGCGATCGTCGGACCGACCTTGTACTTGATGCGAGCCGACTCGGCGACCGTGGCCAGCGTTTGCGCCCTGAACACCACGATGGTGATCAGCGACCACGACGCGGCCAGCACCGCCAGCGGTGCCAGCAACCAGTCGGTCGCCCGCCGGCGGCGGATCGTCGCGGCAATGGCCCGGGCCCCGGTCAGCAGCGCGGCCAGCGCGATCAACCCCTGCGGTGCCAGCGTCGCGGTGAGCATCGCGACGATGATGGCCACCGCGGCCGACGCCAGTCGTCCCAGCGCGATCGCGCGTTCCACCAGCACCCAGGTGACCAGCACACCGAGAGCGATCAGCGGCTCAGGCCGCAGGCCGTTGTTGAATGGCAGCCACGCGGCCAGGAACACCGCGCCCGCGGTAAGCACCGCCACCCGGTTGGCTGCCAGGCCGCCTTTTCCCGGTCCCAGCCGCCGCAGCACGCAATGGCTGATGATCAGCCAGCACGCGATCCCGGCCAGTGTGGCCGGGATCCGCATCCAAACGCCGGCGGTGCTCACCGACGCCAACTTGGACAACACCCCGAAATACCAGTCGAACGGCGCCTCCGTTGTTCCGAAGTACCGGTAGTAGTTGGCCACGTAACCGGCTTTCGGCGCGATCCTGGCGATGGTCAGGTTGTAGCCGTCGTCCGACGAGGTGGCGCCGATGACATGCCACAGCAGCAGCGTTGCGATCACCCCGGCGTCGGCGACCCAGGTCGTGACGCCCACGCGCCACCACGTGGCCCAGTGCTCACGCGGGCGGTACCGGGAGAGCCAGCCGATCGGGGACCGCCAGTTGACCAGTGTGCGGCCACGGCTATGGCGGTCCAGCGCGGCCAACGCGAGTATGGCGACCAAGACGGCCAGCGCGCCGGTGACCATCACAATCTTCTTCGTGGCGGTCGGCGCCGTGATGAAGCGGGTGTCGATGTCGACACGGGCCGACAGCCCCGGCTGTGCGGGCACCTTCAGATCGGTGAAAATCCCGCCGACCTGTGGTTTCTTCTCGGAAGGCAGCAACCCGGAGGCGCCGGGTATGCCGACGAAATCTGCCCCAGCGGCGCCGGGGTCGGCCCAGATGTGAAGGACGCTGCAGGCGCCTGCCGCGACTGCCGAGCGGGGTGCCACCGTGGCCACCGTGTCGCGGAACGCGACGACGACGGTGTCTTTGTTCGCGCGCACGAAGAGCCCGTTTTTGCCGGTATCCACGCCGCCGGACGGAAGTGTGGACAGCACTAGACCGCCGTTGGCGGGCAAGGTGGCTATTGCCGAGCACGGGATCGAGATGTCCAACGCGCGCGGCGCCCCGGAGACCAGCGGGGCGGTGATCTGAGTGACGCGCCCATCCGCGGTGCCCTGCGGCCACAGGACGGTCGCCGTGGTCTGCTTCACCGGAAGCAATGGAACCGTCGCGCACAGCAGCAGGCCAACGATTCCTGCGACGACGGCGACGAACCGCGGAATCCGCTGCGATCGCTGATTACCGTCGTGGGGCACGAGGCTCGATCGTAGGGGAAGGCGCTATGGACCCTGGCGATGGACGCGGGGATGACCGCTTGCATTTACAGGTTCGGATCGCCGTGCGCGAGTCTGACGCGCTCAAAATTCGTAATAATTTTTGGTTTAGCGGGGACTGCATCGGGGAAAACGGGCCGAATCTAGCGTATTTCGCGCACCGGGGGAGAGGATCTGCCGTGACCGCACCAACCAAGGACCGGTTTGAGGTGGACACTGTCGACAGTCGCGACCACGTCCGCAAGCAGATGTCCAGTGCTGATGCCAACAACCTCGCGGCGGAGCGGGTGATCGGCCTGCTCAACGAAATCGTCGCCAAGGGCGTGTTGCCTGCGCTCTGAGCAGGCGCCAGCCATCGCGGCCACTGGGTCAACTGAGCCCGGCGGCCGCTGATTGCTGAATACCTCCGAAATCCCCGACGCCGCCTCGGCGCGCGACCAGTCCACGGAAGCAACCCTCATCGCTGCTATGCGTTCAAAATGAGCTAAGGCCGTGAATCACCCGGGAGGCTGGCAGCGCGATGAGGAACACCGGTCTCGGGTTCGGCGTCTTGGGACCGTTGCTGATGACTGCCTCGACGACGGCGATCGCATCCGTATCGGCAGCCAGGATTTCACCTTCGAAATCCGTTTGGGCTGAGGGTTATTCAGACAGGCGTGCGGCCAAAGTGCCAAGGCCCGGGCCGGCGAGGTCTGCGACGGCGGCAGGACGGCCGGCCATCGCCATGAGCAGTGATTCGCCGGGCCCGGTTACCTCGGGCCCGCGGCCGTGTTCCCAGTCGATGTCGGTGGCGCGCAGTCGGAGTCCCCTGATCCGGCGTCCTGCTCCGAGCCTGGGGTTTCCTGGCATCAGGCCGAGGACACGGCCGAGCCGGTCGGCGGGGATGGTACGGGGCTGGCCAAGCGTACGCCGGATGTCTTGGTGGTGGATCGTGCCATCGACGAGCGCGATCATGCCGCCGAAACCGGCGGTCAGTCCCTGGGGTGTCAGATGATTGCCGAGGAATTCGAGCAACTCTTGCGGGCTCAGCGCCGCGAACTCGTCGACGCCAACCTCGTTGGCCCGCACGATATGGCCCTTCACGAATCGCTTGATCAGCCCCATGGTGCCAAGTTCTTCGTAGCTGATCATATGCGCGACAACGTCCTTGATGGTCCAGCCGGTACAAAGGCTGGGTTTGTCCCACTGCTGCGGCGTCAGGGTGGTCAGGAACGCGTGAAGGTCGGCCCGCTCGGCGCGCGCCATGCTCATCAGGACGGATTCGGCGCGGACGCCCTTTGCCGTCATCACCGCAGCTCTACACCGAAGAGGCGGGTGTAGCGGTCCAGATACAGCGGCCAACCCGCATCGCCGTCCACTCCGTCGGCGACCGACTGCCAGCCCGGACCGTGCCGGTCCAGGTGGCGGTGTTCGAGGTCGACGTGGGTGCGGTCATCAGACTCCGCGGTGAAACGCACCTCGACTTCGCTGGCCTTGGAGTGGTCGGTTTCCAGCTGCCAGGTCGGACCGATATCCCAGGTGAACACGACTCGATTGGGTGGCTCGTAGACCAATACGCGTGCCCAGCGGCACACGCTGCCGTCAACGCCACGGTCGTAGATATGCCCTCCGACGCACGGCTCGAAGATTGTCTCGGCGATCGGGACGGCGAGCAGATTGTGCTCGCGGGGCTTGAAGTTGCCGAACTGTTCGGTGAAGACGGCAAACGCGCGCTCGATCGGGGCGTTGACGACGACGTGGTTTTGAACGTTCGGAGTTCGCGGTGGTGTCATAGCGGATCTCCTTCGATCTCGTGGACGCTTTGCGCGTAGGTGGCCAGGGCTTGCGTCCAGAACCGGTCAAGATCGGCGCGTAACACCTCGAGGCCAGTCGGGTCGAGCTGGTAGACGCGACGCGTTCCCGCGGCGCGGTCGCGCACCAGCCCGGCGGACTTGAGCACTTTGAGGTGCTGCGAAACAGCCGGCCTGCTGACAGGGAGATCGCGAGCCAGTTCGCCGACGGCCGATGGGCCGTGCGCAAGACGTTCCACTATGGCGCGTCTCGTGCCGTCGGCCAAGGCCAGCCAAGCATCGCCATCTCGGTAAGTGGCCACGAACCGTAAGTATAGACTTACGGATGGCCGGCATCAATCCTGCGACCTGCAATCGGCCCGCGCGATGCGACCCGAACCCCGCGACCAACGCAAGATTTCGCAAGAATCTCGCAAAGACCTGGCAAGTGGTCTCCGCCAGACTTCCGTTGTCGATCACCGCGACCGAGACAGGGAGGAATCGCAACCATGAAACCCAACGCAAAGGTGTCCAAGCTGCGGATGGCGGCCGGTGTCGGGCTGGGCACCATAGGCCTGTCACTGATGGGCTCGCTGATGCCGGCAGTCGCGTCGGCCGACCCGTGGGTTCCGTACAGCGGACCCCTGCACCCGGTTCGGCATTACGCCGTCGACATCCTGCACCCGGTCTGGGCCATCACACATCCCGTGCGTGCCCTTATCCCCTAAGCCAGCCAAAAGCGTCTTCTGCCCCTCAGCGAATCATCGCCGGGCGGTGCTGTCGGGCAGCTGGCTAACCCCTGCGAAGTGGCGCCGGGTTCCATAGACCGCTGCGCGTCGCCGTCCCCAATTCAAGACGGGCGGGCTGGGCGTTGGGGTAGTAGGGCGTCAACCGCTGCAGGCCACCCCAGTCCCGGGCCCAGTCGTCTTTCAGATAACTGGCCACCGTGGTCGCCTTGACCAGCAACTCGGTGACGCCCAGCGGGCCGCCGCCGTTGTTATCCATCACCGGAGAGTTGGCTTCGGCGCCGAACCGGTCTGGCAGGATGCGCCACTTCGGCGTTTCGTCGACACCATTTTGATGACCGAATGGCCGCTGGCACGGGAACGCCAGACCCACCAGCCAGTCCAACAACACCGGGTCTTGGGAGCCCACCACATCCTGCAATGTGCGCAGCTGCGGAATGCGCGGCGGCGTGATCGCGATCCAGTGCTGAGGCGCCAGATCCTCATCATTGGCGATCAGGCGGACCTGGGTGGCGTTGCTTGGGATCGCCGACATCGGCAGCCGCAAGTTGCGCCAGGCCGGCGATGCACCGACGTCGAAGAACTGGAATGACCCGCCGGGGTGTCCGCTGGCCGCGCCGTCATCCGTGGCCCATTGCAGCTGCACCTCGCGGGGGTCGAACCGGCCTGCCGCCGACACCACGAGCAGCGGCCTCGCCTTGTCCCGTGCAGGCAATCGGTACCAACCCGACCGCAGCATCGCGGGCACCTGGATACCGGACCGCCAGCTGCCCAGCACCGGTGTACGGGCTGGATCCAAGTTGTAGGGCAACTGGGCGAGGGAGCCATTGATTCCCGGCGCGGGGGTGGTGCCGCCCTCGGTGCCGGCCTCGCTGCTGGTGATCTTCTCGTCTTCGTTGACGAAACTACGGTCGCCCGGACGTTCCATCACCGGGTCGGCGCGGACGTCAGCGGGAATACCGTTGGGCGTGAAGGCTTCAGAAAGCCCGGCTCCCAGGGCGTCGGCCACCGCGGCTGACACCGGGGCCAGCATGCCGGCGTCGGGATCCTGCTCTACCAGCACATCCTCGGCCAGTCCGCAGGACTTGCCGGTCAGCGCTTCCAGGTTGGACCGGCCCACCGACCACGCGGGATACTGGGCGGTCATCGCCAGGGTAAGCGATACCACCTCGAAAATCACCAGCACCCACGCCGCAATTGCCAACGGGGACTGAATGATTCCGGCGACTCGTGCCCCATACCGAGATCTAGGGGGCCCGTTGTCCGGATCGACGAATTGGAACCAGGCCGCCAGCAGCAGCACCAGCACGGTCAACCCGAGGAGCGCAGTGGCAAATGCATAATGCCATTTCGGAAACGAATTCGACCATGGCACACCGAAACTGGACACATACCACCAGCCGTTGACGCTGGCGAATGACAACGCCACCAAGAACAGCACCACGGCGGCGAACACGGTGCGGTTGCGTCGTGAGCGCATTGCCACGGACGTCACCGCGACCGCTGCGAGCGCCCCCAGCGATCCGGCCAGCCCGGCGAACACCCCGAAGTGGTGCGTCCATTTGGTAGGAGTGAACATCATCGCCAGGAACGAAATGATGGTGATGCCGACAATGCGGCGGCTCGGTCCGGCCGCCGTACCCGGAATTCGTCCCTTGCGCAACGACATTGCCACCGTTATCCCGAGCGCGAGAATCAACGCGAGCACAGCGAAGCGCCGGGCGACAGACCCGTCGGGGCTGGCCATGAACAGCCGCTCGTAGCGGAGGTGTTCGTCGAACCAGCTCAGGCTTGGCCCGACGGCGCGCTTGAGCATGCTGGCTTGGATCTCGCCGGCCAGGGTCTGGTCCCGGAAGATCAGGATCGCGGTGACAGTGGCCGCAGCCAAGATGGGCGCCACCAGCGGGAGCACGCCGAACTGTTTGGATCTCCGGTGCAGGATGGTCCGGAGCGGCCCGATCGCGACCAGCAGCGCACCGATTGAGGCGATGCCCGTCGGCCCCGAGAACAGAGTGAGTGCACCGATGATGCAGGCGATCGCCACGGGCAGTAGCCGGCTGGTGGCCACCGCGCGTTCCACCGAACACCAGGTCAGCAGGATGCCCAGCGCGATGATGGGCTCGGGCCGCAGCCCGTTGTCGAGCGGCAGCCAAGTCGCCAGGAACATTCCCGCCGCCGTCCACGCCGCGGCCCGGTTTCTTTTGACGGCGTGACCCAAGCGAGGGATGACTTCGCGGCTGATGACCCACCAGCAGGTCAGCGCCATCGCCAGGGTCGGCAATCGCATCCAGGTGCTGGTGGTGCTGACATGTGCCCACAACGCGAGCAGGTCGTAGTACCAGCCGAACGGCGCCTCGGGCGTTCCGAACCAGCGGTAGTAGTTGGCCATGTACCCGGCATGCTCGGACACCCGGGCCATGGTCAGGATGTAGCCGTCGTCGGAGGTGTTGGCGCCGACGAAATGCCACCACACCAGCACGGCGATGACCAGGGCGTCCAGACCGCCGATGGACCACCAACGCGAGGGCAGGAAGCGCCGGTGTCGGGTGCCGTCGGCAGCATCGAGGATGTGCAACGCGACCAGTGCGGCGGCCGTCAGCACTATCCCGAGGATCATCGCGGCCAGTTTCAGCGGCGTGGGGCTGCTGCTGTAGCGGGTGTCTACGGTCGCCGAGAAGCTCAGGCCCGGCGGTGTCGCCCCGGCCAGATCGGTGAACACGCCGACGATCTGCGGTCGGAAGTCATAGCCGCTTTTCTCGCCGCGCAGTGGCGAGCCGGGATGCTCGGCGTAGGGTCCCTGCGTCAGCCCGACGAATTCTGCGGTGATCCGGTCGGCGTGCGCGGTGAAGGTCAACCGCTGGCAGGCCGGGCTGAGCACCTGACTCAATGGGGCCGTGACGACCGGGACGTTGCGCACCACGAGCACCAGCTCGTCGTTGGCGCGCTGGATGAGCAGCCCACGGTCGACGGCTTTCGGGGCGTGTTTGGGCACCGTCGACAACAGCACTGTCTTGCCGGCGTTCTGTGGTCCGGCCAGTCCGGCGGCGGCCTGGCAGGGCACGGTGATGTTCAGATCGGTGGCCACATATCCGATCAACGGTGCGTCGACGCTTTGGAACGTGCCGTTTTGCGGCCAGTTCAGTTGCGCGGTGGTCTGGTTGACCGGCAGCACTGGGGTGGCGATCGCCAGAAGGGCCCCGAGCAGACCGGCGACCACCGCAACGATGCGAGCGATCCGGTGGTTTGCTCCCGTGTCGCTCACGGAGGTAGATGGTAGTTCTTCGACCAAGTCAGGCGAGGTTTCGGTAGCCATCAGCCGCTTTTCACTGGTTGGGCCACCGGCTTGCGGATGGCCAGCACAAATGGGCCGACGCTTTGGACAACGAAACGAGGGTCGTCGAACAGGGCGGCCCGCAAGTCGACGGTGTAGCGACGAACGTTGGGCTGGTTTGGGTATACGTCCTCGGCCAGCCGCAACGTGTAATTGCCGTTCGCGCCACGGCGCATCAGGAATACCGCCGGCGGCGGCCATGGCGACGTGTCCAGCGCGTGGATCAACTCTTCGGGGGTCTTGAGCTTGGACCACTTCTGGATCTGCGCTGCCCGCAGGTCGAACTGTGCCAGCGGGTTGGCGTAGTGCGACGTCAGCCCCTGAAAGCCCCAATAGGGGTAGTAGGACAGGAAGCTGTAGTCGGCGGTCATCACCACGGTCTGGTCGCGCGGCTTGCCGGTGACGTGCAGGATGGCGGCGTCGATGGCTGAGTAGAACTTCTCGGAACTCGCCGGCCGCCGATCGCCGCGCTGGCCGTGGCCATCGGTGTCGGTGTAGGCGATGGTGAGATCCGGCCGCAGTACGTCGGGAATGTCCTGGCTGAACGCGATGGCCGCGGTGAGCCCGATTGCGCCGGCCACCGGGATGACGGCGCGGCCCCAGCCGCGATCACGGCCGTGCGCCGCTAGTGCCTGCGCGGCCTCGAGGAAGCCGAAAACCCCGGCGGCGACCAGCAGCACGGTCAACGTGGGCTGCAGCCGGAACGACAAAAGCGTGGTGCGCGCCAGGGTGGTCAGCATCGATAACAATGACCACAGGTAGACGGCCAGCACACCGATGCTCAGGGCGCCCGCTGGCACCGACGAGCGGGTTCGCACCACCAGCCACAAGGTGCCCAGCATGCAGATCGTTCCCAGCAGCGAGAACTGCAGCATCGGGAAGGTCAGTTCGGCGCCGTCGGCGGGCAGATAGTGCTGGGCGCTGCCGGAGTTGCTGACCGGGCTACGGGCTGCCCGCAACAAAAACGGCAGCCAGGTCGTGGCCGCAATGGCCGCGGCGATGACGGCGATGACAGCCAACCGGCGCAGTGGGGCGAGCGCGGCCTGAAGACGGGCCCCGCGTCCGGCCCGCCGCCAGCGCGAACCGGCCAGCAGCAGGGCCATCAGCACCACGGTGAAGGCGCTGTAAGCCGCCAGCAGTATGTACCAGGTGGCCGCGAAGCCCTGGAATATCCCGGCACCGATCACTGCGCCCCAGCCCGTCGCCTTTGGCTCGAGCGTGACGCTATCGTCACGCTCGGGGTCCAACGTGACTGTGGCGTCACGCTGGCGCCCGCCGGCGCGCAACCCCGACCACGTCAGCACCAGCATCGGCGGCAACAGCACCGTGATCATCGCGGCGTAAGGCTCGGGCGAGCTGTAGGCCAGCGTCACCGCAGCGGTTGCGGTGGTGACGATCAGCGCGTACTCGAAGCGGATCATCCGCCACCACAGCACTAGCGCGACCGCGACTGCGATGGTGATCGAGGTGATGGCCCACGGTTTGTAGACCTCCCAGGCCGGAGTTCCGGTCAGCGCCGCCCAACGCCCGCCGATCCAGAACCAGCCCGGCGGGTAGAACGGCGGCAGCCCGATGTAGGTCATGTCTTGGAGGGCGGGGCTGTCGGTGAGCCGGGTGAGGTACTCAGTGCGGAACTGCTGGTCGACCGAGATGCCGAACAGATACAGCTTGGTGGCTCCCAGCGGCATGCCCAGCGTCACGACGGAGAATGCCGACACGAACACCAGCCCGCCCAGCTGGGCCAGCAGCCGGTAGTAGCGACCCCCACGTCGCCACATCCAGCCGACGGCGACCAACCCGGCCAGGCAGCCGACCTGCCCGACGGTGGTCAGCGCGTGCAGCTGGTTGGACGACGGAAAGGCCGGCCACTGGACCCCGGCGATGGCGATGAGCGATACCATCGCGACGACGACGGCCACCAGCGCCGCCAAGACCATATGGCCGAGGCTGGCGAGTGCATTACGCATGGTCAGATTGGCAGCTTGCGGAAAATGCTCCGCGGGATGTGTCGCAACACCATCATCACGTAACGGAATGCTGCTGGCGCCCAAACCAATTCCTTACCTTTTGCGGACGCGGTCACCGCGAGATCAGCGACGTACTCCTTGTCGACGGTTAGCGGAGCTTCCTTGATGTGCGCGCTCATCCGGGTACGCACCTGGCCGGGCCGAATCACCAGGACGCGAACCCCATACTCGCGCAAAGCCTCTGACAATCCCAGGTAAAAACCGTCCAGACCGGCCTTGGTGGAACCGTAGACGAAGTTGGACCGTCGCACCCGTTCACCGGCCACAGTGCTCATCGCGATGATCTGACCGAAACCCTGGGCGCGCATCTTCTCACTCAGCAGCACGCCCACGGAAACCGCTGCCGTATAGTTGATTTCGGCGATCTGCACAGCCTTGCGCTGGTTCTGCCACAGCTCTTCGGCGTCCCCGAGCAAACCGAACGCGACGATGGCCACGTCCACATCGCCACCCGCGAAGGCCTGCTCAATCAACTTCGGGTGACTTTCGGTGTCCAACGCTTCGAAGTCGATCAGCTCCACCGACCGCGCACCCGCGGCCTTCATCTGCGCCACCGCGTCATCACGGCCCGGGTCATCGGGCATGGCGGCCAGCACGATACGGGCGTGCGCGTTCTGCAGGTAACGCTCGCAGATGGCCAGCCCGATCTCGGACGTGCCGCCGAGCAGCAGAATGGTCTGTGGATTTCCCACCGCGTCGAGCACCATCAGAGCAGCTCCAAACGTCGGGCCAGGTCGGAGGCGAACACCCGCAGGGGGTCAACCTTGCGGCGCAAGGCGATCCACTCGTCGATGCGCGGATACATGGCGTGAAAGGTGTCGGCGGTGGTGCGGGAGTCCTTGGCGGTGTAGACCCGCCCGCCGAACTCCAGCACCCGGCGGTCGAGTTCGTTGAGGAACTCGTTGAGTCCCGGCCTGATTGGGAAGTCCACGCAGACGTTCCAGCCGGGAATCGGAAAGCTCAGTGGTGCCTGGTTGCCCGGGCCGAACAGCTTGAACACATTGAGAAATGAGTAGTGGCCCGACTTCTGGATAGCGCGGATGACACCTTTGAACTCTTCGACAGCATCGGTGGGCACGACGAACTGGTACTGACCGAAGCCCGCTGAGCCGAACGCACGGTTCCATTCGCCGAGCATGTCCAGCGGGTGGTAGAACTGCGTCAGGTTCTGGATTTTGTCGCGATAGGTTCCCGATTTGCGGTACCACAGTTCGCCGATCGGCATGAAGGTGTATTTGTTGGCCAGCCCGTTGGGGAAGATGTCGGGAAAGGTAAATAGTTGTGGCGCATCGAATTTCAATGGATTGCGCTGCAGCTTTGCCGGCAGCTGGTCTATGGTGGCCAGGGAGCCGCGGGATACCGCCGCGCGGCCGAGCTTCGGGGGCGCGCTGATCGCGTCGAACCAAGCGCTGGAATAGGTGTAGTTGGCTTCGCTGCCGTCGCTGTGCAAGGCGATGGTTTCGTCGAGGCTGGTGGTGACGTCGCCGTCGGCGATGAAGTAGGCGGTTTCGGTGGGCGTCATCTCGATGGTGGCCCGCAGGATGATCCCGGTCAGGCCATTGCCCCCGACCGTCGCCCAGAACAGCTCGGAATCCTCACCGGCCGGAGTGAGGTGACGGATCTCGCCGCTCGCGGTCAGCAGGTCCATGCTGCGCACATGGTTGCCGAAGCTGCCGGCGCTGTGATGGTTCTTGCCGTGGATATCGCACGCGATCGCGCCGCCGATGGTGACTTGCCGGGTGCCCGGCAGCACCGGGACCCACAGCCCGAACGGCAGGGCCGCTTTCATAAGCTGGTCGAGGTTGACTCCGGCGTCGAGGTCGGCGAGCTTGGTGTCGGCGTTGATGGCGTGGATGGTGTTCAGCGGGTTCATGTCGATCACCAGGCCGCCGCCGTTTTGCGCGTTGTCGCCGTAGGACCGGCCCAGCCCGCGTGCGATCACCCCTCTACCGCCGGCATCGGCCATCCGGGCCACGGCCTTGGCGATCACCTCCGGATCGGGGGTGCGGAGTACGTCTGCCACCGACGGCGCCGTGCGCCCCCATCCGGTCAGCCGGGTGGGCGTGGTGGAAGCGTCGGTGCTCAACATCGTCAAAGAGGGTACCGCTTGGCCTGCTCGGCTCAGCGGATGCGGAAGATTACGGCTCGCTGCACGATGAAGTTGATCACGGTTGCGGTGCCCTGCGCGATCACGAACGCGGCGGGTATCGCCCACGCCTGGTAGTGCAACAAGACAAGACACAGATGGTTGAGCCCGACTTGCACAGCGAAGGTGATGGCGTAGAGAACCATGACCGCGATGAACCGCGCGGTGCTCGGTGACGCCTGGAATGTCCATCGGCGGTTGATCAGGTAGGCGGTAATGGTGCCGACAATGAAACTGATGGCTTTGGACAGGTCAACCTGTAAGCCAACCACCTTGTAGAGCGTCGCGTAGAGGCTGAAGTCGACGATTCCCGCCAGCCCCCCGGTGACGACGAAACGCGTTACCTGGGTGGTCAGATTCAGGTGTGGGCGCGGAGGTGCGGTCCCGGACTCTGGGGGAAGCATTGGGGGAAGTCTAATGGGGTCGCTGGGCGGCCCAGGTGAGCT
>DATIOT010000322.1:0-6451 GCA_035472875.1 Mycobacterium sp. | reverse complement strand
CAGCGGGATCCGCGGTGGCCACCGGTATGCGCATCTCGTTGCACAACGATCCACCGGTCACGCCCGAGGAGCCGCTGCGCAACATCAGCGTGGCCGTGACCCGGACGGCACCGAGCGGTCGGGTGCTGGCGCCGGAGGAGCGGTTAACGGTCGAACAGGCCATCCGCGCACAGACCATCGACGCTGCCTGGCAGCTGTTCGCCGACGACGTGGTGGGCTCGCTGGAGGTGGGCAAGTACGCGGACATGGTGGTCCTATCTGCCGATCCCCGCACGGTGTCGCCCGAGCAGATCGCCGATCTCGACGTGCGCGCGACGTTTCTGGCGGGCCGCCAGGTTTACCGCCAGTGATGCCCACCCTGCCCACTCTGGACGACCTGCTGGACCGTCTGCATGTGGTGGCGCTGCCGATGCGGGTGCGTTTCCGCGGCATCACCATCCGTGAGCTCGCGTTGATCGAGGGTCCCGCGGGCTGGGGCGAGTTCGGGGCATTCGTGGAATACGACACCGCGGAGGCCTCCGCATGGCTGGCATCGGCCATCGAGGGCGCCTACCGTCGGCCGCCGCCGCTGCGACGCGACCGCATTCCGATCAACGCCACCGTGCCGGCCGTTGCCGCCGCGCAGGTGAGCGAGGTGCTGGCCCGGTTCCCGGGTGCCCGCACGGCCAAGGTGAAGGTCGCCGAGCCGGGACAGACGCTGGCCGACGACGTCGACCGCGTCAACGCGGTGCGGGAGCTGGTCCCGACCGTGCGAGTGGACGCCAACGGCGGCTGGAGCGTCGAGGAGGCGGTGCAGGCGGCGGCCGCGCTGACGGCCGATGGCTCTCTGGAATACCTCGAGCAGCCCTGCGCCACCGTTGGCGAACTCGCCGAACTGCGCCGGCGGGTCGACGTGCCCATCGCTGCCGACGAAAGCATCCGCAAGGCCGACGACCCATTGGCCGTGGTCCGCGCCCGCGCCGCCGACTTAGCGGTGCTGAAAGTTGCTCCGTTGGGCGGGGTTTCGACCCTGCTCGACATTGCCGCGCAGATCGATATTCCGGTCGTCGTCTCCAGCGCGCTCGATTCGGCGGTGGGGATTGCGGCGGGGCTGATCGCCGCTGCGGCGCTACCGCAACTCCGCCACGCGTGCGGACTGGGCACCGGCGGGCTGTTCGTCGAAGACGTCGCCGAGGCCTTCGTGCCCGTCGACGGCAACCTGGTGGTCGTGCCGGTAGCGCCCGACCCGGCGCGGCTGCAAGCATTGGGTGCGCCACCGGAGCGGCGGCAGTGGTGGATCGACCGGGTCAGGGCCTGCTATCCGCTGCTTGTAACGTCGTGCGAGTGACCAATCTGGCTTACGACGACCGCGGGACCGGCGAACCTGTTGTTTTCATCGCCGGCCACGGCGGTGCCGGGCGCACCTGGCTACCCCATCAGGTCCCGGCGTTTCTGGCGGCGGGATACCGCGTCATCACCTTCGACAATCGCGGCATCGGTGCCACCGAGAACGCCGAAGGGTTCACGACGCAAACCATGGTCGCCGACACCGCGGCGCTGATCGAATCCCTGGGCGCAGCCCCGGCGCGCATCGTCGGGGTGTCGATGGGCTCCTACATCGCTCAGGAACTCATGGTGGCCCGGCCTGACCTGGTCAGCGCCGCCGTGCTGATGGCAACCCGCGGCCGCATGGACCGCGCCCGTCAATTCTTTCACGAATCCGAGGCCGAGTTCTATGAGTCCGGCGTCGAGCTGCCACCTGCTTATGAGGCGAAAATTCGCTTGCTGGAAGGCTTTTCGCGCAAGACCATTAATGACGAGAAGGCCGTCGAGGACTGGATCGCCATGTTCAGCACGTGGCCGGCCAAGGTAACCCCGGGAGTGCGCTGCCAGCTGCATGTGACTCCCATGAACAACCGATTACCCGTCTACCGCAGTATCGCCGCGCCGGTGCTGGTGATCGGCTTCGGCGACGACCTGGTGACACCGCCCCACCTGGGACGGGAGCTCGCTGACGCCCTGCCCAATGGCCGCTACCTGCAGATACCCGACGCCGGCCATCTGGGGTTCTTCGAGCGGCCGGAGGCCGTCAACGCCGCGATACTGAAGTTCTTCGCCACCGTCTAGGCCTGAGTGTGACTGGTGTGCAGCAATAGCTACGGTCTGACCAGGCTGTGACACCCTGTAGGAGTGAACCCCTCGACGACACAGGCCCGCGTCGTCGTTGACGAGCTGATCCGCGGAGGCGTCCGCGATGTGGTGCTGTGTCCAGGCTCGCGGAACGCGCCGCTGGCATTCGCGTTGCAGGACGCCGACCGCTCCGGCCGGATCCGGCTGCACGTTCGCATCGACGAGCGCACCGCCGGCTATCTGGCCATCGGCCTCGCGGTCGCCGCTGACGCGCCGGTGTGCGTCGCGATGACGTCGGGCACTGCCGTGGCCAACCTCGGCCCGGCGGTGGTAGAGGCCAACTACGCGCGGGTGCCGTTGATCGTGCTGTCGGCAAACCGGCCCTACGAATTGCTCGGCACCGGGGCCAACCAGACGATGGAACAGCTGGGCTACTTCGGTACTCAGGTTCGCGCCACAATCAGCCTGGGCCTGGCAGAGGACGCACCCGAACGGCTCGAGTCGCTCAACGCCACCTGGCGATCGGCCACCTGCCGAGTGTTGGTGGCCGCTACGGGTTCTCGCACCGCCAACGCCGGCCCCGTGCACTTTGACATCCCGTTGCGCGAACCTTTGGTGCCGGATCCAGAACCCCACGGTGCCGTGACGCCGCAGGGGCGGCCCGGCGGTAAGCCGTGGACCCACACGCCGCCGGTCACCTTCGACCAGCCGCTGGATATCGACCTGTCGGCCGACACCGTCGTCATCGCCGGGCACGGCGCCGGCGTGCACCCCAACCTCGCGCAGCTGCCGACCGTGGCGGAGCCGACCGCGCCGTCTCCGCCGTCTGGGATCAACCCGCTGCACCCGCTGGCACTGCCGCTGCTGCGCCCGAAGCAGGTGATCATGCTGGGCCGCCCGACACTGCACCGCCCGGTGTCCGCGCTACTGGCCGACCCGCAAGTGCCGGTGTACGCCCTCACCACCGGGCCGCGCTGGCCCGACGTCTCGGGTAACTCACAGGCCACCGGCACCCGGGCGGTCACCACCGGGACACCTCATCCGGCATGGCTGCACCGCTGTGCGGAGATGAACCGGCACGCGATCGCAGCGGTCCGGGGCCAGCTCGCGGCACACCCCCTGACCACCGGCCTGCATGTCGCCGCTGCCGTCGCCGACGCGCTGCGGCCAGGCGACCAACTGGTGCTCGGTGCGTCGAACCCGGTCCGCGACGCGGCGCTGGTCGGGCTCAACACCCGCGGCATCCGGGTGCGCTCCAACCGTGGGGTCGCCGGGATCGACGGCACGGTGTCCACCGCGATCGGGGCGGCGCTGGCTCACTAGCGGGCCGGCAGCCCCGGCAGCCCGGCCCGTACTGTCGCGCTGATCGGTGACCTGACGTTCGTCCACGACAGCTCCGGGCTGTTGATCGGCCCCACCGAACCGACACCGCGGCAGCTGACCATCGTGGTGTCCAACGACAACGGCGGCGGCATCTTCGAACTGCTCGAGCAGGGCGACCCGCGGTTCTCCGACGTGTCATCGCGGATCTTCGGGACTCCGCACGACGTCGACGTGGGCGCGCTGTGTCGCGCCTACCACGTGGAGAGCCGGCAAATCGAGGTCGAAGAGCTGAACGCGGCCCTCGACGAGCCCGGCCCCGGCATGCGCGTGCTGGAAGTCAAGGCGGACCGGTCCTCGTTGCGACAGCTGCACGCCGCCATCAAGGCGGCCTTATGAGGACCCCGTGATATCGCCGAAAACGTTGCTGCGCATCCTAACCCACGGTCGCAGTGATGAGCCGCCGAAGACCCGGCCGCGGATTGTCTTGCGGTGGGTGCGGATCGGGGTGCTGATCGTGACCGGTTTGGTCACGCTACAGTCGGTGTTGCTGGTGGCCGGCGCCTGGCGCGACGACCTTGCGATCCAACACAATATGGGTGTCGCGCAGGCCGAGGTACTCAGTGCCGGGCCTCGGCGTTCGACTATCGAGTTCGTCACACCCGAGCGCATCACCTACCGGCCCGAACTCGGTGTGCTGTATCCGTCGGAATTGTCCACCGGTATGCGGATCTACGTCGAATACAACAAGAGAGATCCGAATCTGGTCCGAGTGCAGCACCGCAAGGCCGGGCTGGCGATCATCCCGGCGGGCTCCATTGCGATGGTGGCCTGGTTGATCGCGACGGCCGTGTTGGTCGGTCTGGCGCTGCTGGACAAGCGGTTGGACCATCGCGCCGAGGCCGAGAACGAGTTGGGCAAACCGGCGTCATAAGGCTTTAAGCAGCAGATTTCGCGCCCCGTATGCCCGTCGGCAACCTTATCGACAGTCAATACTGGCATTGTGGTGGCGTGCGCGTCGCAATCGTCGCCGAATCATTCCTCCCCAATGTCAACGGTGTCAGCAACTCAGTGCTGCGCGTCCTGGAGCATCTGCGTCGAACCGGTCACGAAGCCCTCGTCATCGCACCCGACAACCCACCGGGTCAACCTCGGGCAGATCGAATTCACGACGGCATCCGGGTACATCGGGTGCCGTCACGAATGTTCCCGAAGGTGACCACCTTGCCGCTTGGTGTGCCGATGCCCCGGATGCTAAGCGTGCTACGCGGATTCGATCCCGACGTAATGCATCTGGCATCGCCGGCGCTGCTTGGCTACGGCGGGGTGCTAGCGGCTCGCCGGCTTGGGGTGCCGACGGTCGCTGTATACCAAACCGACGTTCCCGGTTTTGCGGCGAGCTACAGCATTCCGATGACGACACGGGCGGCGTGGACGTGGTTCCGCCACCTACATCGACTCGCCGACCGCACCCTGGCTCCATCCAGTGTGACGATGGAATCACTTGTCGCCCATGGATTTCCACGGGTTTACCGGTGGGCGCGCGGAGTCGACGTGCTACGGTTTGCGCCGTCGGCGCGAAGCGAGGCGCTCAGGAAGCGGTGGTCGCCGCAGGGCAAGCCGATCGTCGGGTTCGTGGGCCGGCTCGCGCCGGAAAAGCACGCCGAGCGGCTGGTCGCGCTTGCGGCCAGCGAGTCCGTGCAACTCGTCATCGTCGGTGAGGGTGTCGATCAACGCAAACTGCAATCGGCAATGCCCACAGCGGTTTTCACCGGTGCGCTGTACGGCGGGGAACTCGCCGCAGCGTATGCCAGCATGGACGTCTTTGTGCATACCGGTGAGCACGAGACGTTTTGCCAAGTCGTGCAGGAAGCGCTGGCGTCGGGGTTGCCGGTGATCGCCCCCGACGCCGGCGGACCACGTGACCTGATCGCCCCATGCCGCACCGGACTGCTGCTGCCCGTCAACGAGTTCGAGGCGCGGCTACCCGCCGCTGTCGCGCACCTGTTCGCAGAGCGGCACCGCTACGCGTTGGCTGCCCGGCGCAGTGTGCTCGGCCGCAGCTGGCCGGTCATCTGTGACGAGCTACTCGGTCATTACGAGGCAGTACTTTCGCCCTACGCGCCGGAACGCATGTCGTTCAGGCGATATGCGCAGGGTGAGTGAGTTTCCGCGCAGCTATCCCTGCGCCAGCTCCGCGATGGGTTGCCAGTGTTCCCAATTGCGTAACCGGCTCTCGTAGTCTGCCTTGGCCAGCTGCAGCGGCAATTCGCCAAAGAAGGCCCGCAACGGCGGCTCTTCGGCGTCGACGACCTTGAGCAGCGCGGCCGCCGACGCCGTGTGATCGCCCTGCTTGGTCGCGCGCCCGCTGCGCTCTTGGTCGGCCGCGGCATGCACCTCGTCGTAGGCCGGCAGACGCGCGGCGTGTTTGGCCGACGCGCCGCCCCAGTCGGTGTCGAAGGCGGCCGGTTCGATCAATGTGACGTGCACACCGAACGGAGCGACCTCCTGGGCGAGCGCCTGGGAGAAGCCCTCCAGCGCCCACTTCGAGGCGTGGTAGATGCCGAGGTTGGGAAACGCAGTGATGCCGCCGATCGAGGACACCTGGATGATGTGTCCGCTGCGCTGTTCACGCAGGTACGGCAACACCGCCTGAGTGATCCACAGCGCGCCGAACACATTGGTCTCGATCTGATCTCGTGCCTCTTGCTCGGACAACTCTTCGACGAACCCAAACTGGCCGTACCCGGCGTTGTTCACCACGATGTCCAGGCGACCGAAGTGGTCGTGTGCCTGGTTGACGGCCGCGAAGTCGCCGTCGCGATCGGTGACGTCCAAACGAATCGGCAATAGCGCGTCGCCGTAGCGAGCTACCAAGTCGTCCAACGATGCGGTGTTGCGTGCCGTGGCGGCGACCTTGTCGCCACGCTCCAGCGCGGCGATCGCCCAATCCCGTCCGAATCCGCGCGATGTACCAGTGATAAACCAAACTTTTTCACTCACGCCGTTTTGCAACGCATTC
>DATIOT010000321.1:0-8721 GCA_035472875.1 Mycobacterium sp. | reverse complement strand
GAGCGCCAGGGTTGGGGCGCGTGGCCAGTGTGCAGCGGAAGAGCGGGTGCACGCTGACCATCCGGCTGCTCGGGCGCACCGAGATCAGGCGGCTGGCCAAAGAACTTGAATTTCGGCCACGGAAGGCGCTGGGCCAAAATTTCGTCCACGATGCCAACACGGTGCGACGAGTGGTTTCGACCTCCGGGGTCAGCCGGTCGGACCATGTTTTGGAGGTCGGTCCAGGCCTCGGGTCGCTCACGCTGGCGCTGCTCGACCGTGGTGCCACCGTCAGCGCCGTCGAAATCGACCCGGTGTTGGCCGCTCGGCTGCCGCAGACCGTTGCCGAGCACTCGCATAGTGAAATCCAGCGGCTGACGGTGCTCAACCGCGACGTCTTGACCCTTCGTCGTGACGATCTGGCTGTCGAGCCCACAGCGGTAGTCGCCAACCTGCCCTACAACATCGCGGTCCCGGCGCTGTTGCATCTGCTTGCCGATTTTCCGTCCATTCAGGTCGTGACGGTGATGGTGCAGGCCGAGGTCGCCGAACGGCTTGCGGCCGAGCCGGGGGGCAAGGAATACGGCGTGCCCAGCGTCAAGGTGCGTTTCTTCGGACGGGTTCGTCGCTGCGGCATGGTTTCGCCGACCGTCTTCTGGCCGATTCCCCGCGTCTATTCCGGCCTGGTTCGCGTCGACCGGTACGCGACCTCGTCGTGGCCGACCGACGAAGCTTTCCGGCAGCAGGTATTCGATCTGGTGGACATTGCTTTCGCCCAGCGCCGCAAGACATCTCGCAATGCGTTTCTGGAGTGGGCGGGCTCGGGCAACGAGTCGGCGAATCGATTGTTGGCCGCCAGCATCGATCCCGCCCGTCGTGGTGAGACGCTGTCCATCGACGACTTCGTGCGACTGTTGCAACGTTCCGCTGATCCGGACGACAGCACCATTCGGACAAGCCCTGATACGGCGCTGCGCCACGTTTCAGGGCAGCCTTCTGCCGGCTGAGCGCGCCGTCGTTAGGCGCCGCTGCGTGTGGTTCGCCCGTCGCAGCGATAGTCTGCTGCGGTGTCCGCGTCTGACGGCAACACCGCTGCGCAGTGGGTGCCCACCGGGTCGGTCACCGTTCGGGTGCCCGGCAAGGTCAACCTGTACCTGGCGGTCGGTGATCGCCGCGAGGATGGCTATCACGAGCTGACGACGGTGTTTCAAGCTGTCTCGCTGCTCGACGAGGTGACGGTGCGCAACGCCGATGTGCTGTCGCTCGAGCTCGTCGGCGAGGGCGCCGACACACTGCCCACCGACGAACGCAACCTCGCCTGGCAGGCCGCGGAGCTGATGGCCGAACACGTCGGCCGGGCACCTGATGTCTCGATCATGATCGACAAATCCATTCCGGTGGCCGGCGGCATGGCGGGTGGCAGCGCGGATGCGGCGGCGGTGCTGGTTGCCATGAACTCACTGTGGGAACTCAATGTGCCTCGCCGCGATCTGCGCATGCTTGCCGCGCAGCTGGGCAGCGACGTGCCATTCGCGCTGCATGGCGGCACGGCGCTGGGAACCGGCCGGGGCGAAGAGCTGGCCACCGTCTTGTCCCGGAACACCTTTCACTGGGTGCTGACGTTTGCGGATAGCGGGTTGCTCACTCCGGCGGTGTTCACCGAGCTCGATCGGCTCAGGGATGCCGGAGACCCGCCCCGGCTCGCTGAGCCTGGACCGGTGCTGGCAGCCCTGGCCGCAGGAGATCCAGAGCAGCTGGCGCCGCTGCTGGGCAATGAAATGCAAGCGGCCGCGGTGAGCCTGGAGCCGGCACTACGGCGCACTCTGCGCGCCGGCGTGGAAGCCGGTGCCCTGGCGGGCATCGTGTCCGGATCGGGTCCGACGTGTGCTTTCCTGTGCACCTCGGCGGCCGAGGCGGTCGATATCGGCACCCAGCTGTCGGGATCGGGTGTCTGCCGCACGGTCCGGGTCGCCAGCGGACCGGTACCCGGTGCCCGCGTCGTGCCGGCGCCGATGACTGAAGTCTGAACGGGCTGTGAAATCTAACTCAAACTGCGCCATAGTTTGGCACTTACTTAAGAGGAGTTTAAGATGACTCGCGGTGACGAGTAGCGGTAAGCAGGACCACTCGATTTCGTCGTCTGCCGGGCGCTGCGGTGGACGGCCAATGGATCGACAGCGGCCGGGCTTGGTGGGCCATGCTCCTGCTGATCGCGCAACCGAACGCGGGGTTGCTGGCTCATCACTGTTTCGAGACCTAACCGCTCCCCAACTGTGCTCGCGCGCCTGCTACAAAGTAGCCCCCAGCAGGCGGAATATGAGATTTCGGGCGTTGGGGAAAGTGCCGGAACCGAGGAGGCCCATGTGAGCAGGTTTACCGAGAAGATGTACCGCAACGCTCGCAAGGCAACGACGGGCATGGTCACCGGTGAACCCCACGAACCCGTCCGCCACACGTGGGGCGAGGTTCACGAGCGCGCTCGTTGCGTCGCCGGGGGCCTGGCCGCCGCGGGCATCGGCCCCGGCGACGCGGTCGGTGTGCTCGCCGGCTTGCCGGTGGAGATCGCCCCGACTGCGCAGGGCCTGTGGATGCGCGGGGCCAGCCTGACCATGCTGCACCAGCCCACACCACGCACCGACCTGGCCGTGTGGGCCGAGGACACCATGACTGTCATCGGCATGATCGAGGCGAAGGCCGTCATCGTGTCCGAGCCCTTCCTGGTGGCCATCCCCGTGCTCGAGGAGAAAGGCATCAAGGTCCTTACCGTCGCCGACCTGCTGGCGTCGGATCCGATCGACCCGGTCGAGGTCGGCGAGGACGCCCTGGCTTTGATGCAATTAACGAGCGGCTCGACTGGGTCTCCCAAGGCGGTCCAGATCACCCACCGCAACATCTACTCGAACGCCGAGGCGATGTTCATCGGCGCCCAGTACGAGGTCGACAAGGACGTCATGGTCAGTTGGCTGCCTTGCTTCCACGACATGGGCATGGTCGGCTTCCTCACCATCCCGATGTACTTCGGCGCTGAGCTGGTCAAGGTCACACCCATGGACTTCCTACGCGACACGCTGCTGTGGGCCAAGCTCATCGACAAGTACAAGGGCACCATGACTGCGGCGCCCAACTTCGCCTACTCGCTGCTTGCCAAGCGGTTGCGTCGCCAGGCCAAGCCGGGCGACTTCGACCTGTCGACCCTGCGCTTCGCGCTCTCCGGTGCCGAGCCAGTCGAACCCGCCGACGTCGAGGACCTGCTCGACGCGGGCAAGCCATTCGGCCTGAAGCCCTCGGCGATCCTGCCGGCCTACGGCATGGCCGAGACGACGCTGGCCGTGTCGTTCTCGGAGTGCAACGCCGGTCTCGTCGTCGACGAGGTCGACGCCGATCTGCTGGCCGCCCTGCGCCGGGCCGTACCCGCCACCAAGGGCAACACCCGCAGGCTGGCCGCGCTGGGTCCGCTGCTGAAAGACCTCGAGGCCCGCATCATCGACGAGAGCGGCAATGTGATGCCCGCACGCGGCGTCGGTGTCATCGAGCTGCGCGGCGAGTCGCTGACGCCCGGCTACCTCACCATGGGCGGCTTCATCCCGGCCCAGGACGAGCACGGCTGGTACGACACCGGTGACCTCGGCTATATCACCGAGGAGGGCCACATCGTGGTGTGCGGCCGCGTCAAGGACGTCATCATCATGGCGGGCCGCAACATCTATCCGACCGACATTGAGCGGGCCGCTTGCCGCGTCGAGGGCGTGCGGCCCGGCTGCGCCGTCGCGGTGCGCCTGGACGCCGGTCACTCACGCGAGACGTTCGCCGTCGCCGTCGAGTCCAACGCCTGGCAAGACCAGGTCGAGGTGCGCCGCATCGAGCACCAGGTCGCCCACGAGGTGGTGGCCGAGGTCGATTTGCGGCCACGCAATGTGGTGGTGCTCGGTCCCGGGACCATACCGAAGACGCCGTCGGGCAAGTTGCGGCGGTCCACCTCCGTCACACTGGTCACCTAGGAGCGGCAGCACGCGCCCGCGGCTACCAGGCGTGGACGCGATTCTGCGCGGGCTCTAGCCCCAGTTGGATGAGCAACTCGGTGGCATCGGCTGCCTGCTCGCAGATCGTCGGCACTTCAGGTCGCTCGGTTGCGGTGAAGTTTTCCAACACGAACGCCGCAGGGTCTTTGCGCCCGGGCGGACGGCCGATCCCGATACGCACCCGCTGAAACTCTTTGGTACCCAGCGCAGCCGCCACCGAGCGCAGCCCGTTGTGACCGCCTTCGCCGCCGCCGATCTTGAGCCGGATGCGGCCGAATTCAAGGTCGAGCTCGTCGTGGATGACGATGATGTCGGCCGGCGTCACGGAGTAGAACTTTGCCAGCGGCCCGATCTGGCGGCCGGATTCGTTCATATAGCAGCGCGGCTTGGCCAACAACACCGAGTGCCCGGCTAACCGGCCACTGACGACTTCCGCGCCGGAACGCTTGTGCGCCTTGAATTTCGAGCCCAGCCTTGCGGCGAGCAGGTCGGCGACCATGAACCCCAGGTTGTGTCGGGTACGGGCGTAGTTGTCTCCGGGGTTGCCCAGGCCGACCACCAATAGCGGCTCGGCCACGTCGTGAGCCGCCTACTCGGACTCGGCTGCGGGGGCCTCGGCTTCTTCGGCCTCTTCTTCTGCTGCTGCAGCTTCCTCGCCCTCTGCGACCTCGCCCGCGCCCTCTTCCTCAAGGTCTTCCGCGGTCGGCGCGTTCACAACGTTGACCACCAGCATCTCCGGGTCGGAAATCAGGTTGACACCGGCCGGCAAAGTGATCTGCCCGGCGGTGAACTGAGTGCCCGGCTCGGCGCCCTCGACGGACACGGTCAGCTGCTCGGGAATCGACAGGGCTTCGGCCTCGATCTCGATGGTGTCATTCTCCTGAGTGACCAGGGTGTCGGGTCCGGCCTCGCCTTTGACGACGACGTCGACCTCGACGACGACCTTCTCACCGCGACGCACGACCAGGAGGTCGGCGTGCTGAATGGTGCGGCGGATCGGGTGGATATCGAGCGCTTTGGTCAGCGCCAGCTGTTCCTTGCCGGCGATATCCAGGGTCAGCACCGCGTTGGTGCCCGAGTGCCGCAGCACGGCCGCGAAGTCGTGCCCAGGCAATTCGAGGTGCTGTGGGTCAGCACCGTGACCGTAGAGGACGGCGGGAATCTTGCCGTCGCGCCGGGCTCGCCGGGACGCACCCTTGCCGGTCTCGGTTCGCACCGTGACTGTGAGTTGGTTGACTGCTGACTTAGCCATCGTGTCGCTCCTGTGTGCTCGGCACCTAGTTTGTAGGCACGGCCAGGGTCGCGACAGTTCGTCGGTCTCCGTCGATAACGGTGCTGGCTGAACAGCCAGCCACCCTCGCCGTGACGCTCGGCCAGGTTAGCGCATGAGCACCTCAGAGCGGAAATTTGGTGCCCGTGAGCTGCTCGGAGAGCTCCCAGAGCGCAGCGGCGGTAGCTTCGCTTTGCGCCCGCCGGCTGCGGCCAACCGGTTGCGTTCGACCGATGTAGCCGAATCGGGGGCCGACGAACGTGTTGCCCGGCAAGTCCTGCGACGCCGCGTACAACGTTTGCCGGGCGCCGAACCGACCGACTCGAGGCGTCGCTGCAGCTCGCTGGTGAACCGGAGGTTGGCGAGCTTCGATTGGCTGTAGGCCAGCCAGGGCGACTACCGCCGACACGGGAGATCTGCGGCGTTCCAGTCAATCAGGCCCGTAACAGTAGTGAAGGCCCTAGGCCCGCTCAGCGCACGATGTCGAACTCCAGCGACACCGTGATGGGCCCGGTGATTCCGGCCATGGCCGGCCACGGGGCTGGGCCGGTCCGGCGGGCGTTGGGCATGCGGGTGGTGATGACCCGAAGCGCTTCGGTCAGTTCGAGGCGCGCCAGGTGCGAGCCGAGGCAGTAGTGCACGCCGCCGCCGAAGGTCAGCATGGGCGGTTGGCCTTCTCGCGTGATGTCGAGACGGTCCGGGTTGTCGTAGACGTGGGGTCGCGGTTGGCCGAGGCGGTGTTGGCCACCACGAGGGTCCCGGCGCGAATACGGACCCCGGCCAGGTCGACGTCCGCGGCGGTCTTGCGGGCGCTGCCGAAAATGATTGGGCAATAGCGCATGAGTTCATGCACCGCGTTCGGCGCCAACTCGGGATGCTCGGCGAGCAAGGCCCATTGGTCGGGGTGCCCGGACAGCACCGGTACCGCCGCCGCGAGCTGGTTGCGGGTGGTGTCGATACCGGCGCCGAGCAGTGTGGCGCAGAGCATGAGCAGCTCGTCATGGGTGAGCCGGTCGCCGTGGTCTTCGCAGCGATCAGGTCGGAGATCAGGTCGTCGGTCAGCGAGGCGCGCCGGCGGTCGATCAGGTCTTCGAGGTAGGCATCGAGTTGATCCCACGCCGCCAGGATCGCCGGACCGTCTGCTCGCGGTGCAATTACTTAGCGGCGACGACGAATCCGCGGATGATCGCCTCGATATCGGATGACTGCGCGACCGCCTGGTCGGCCAGGCTGGTGATGGTCAGCTGAGCCAGGTATCGCTGGCGGGCAGGCGGCGATCCGGTGGGGATGACGATCCGGTTCCAGCTGTGCAGCCGCGTGCCATCGAGGTCGTAGCTGCCCTGGATCATCGACGAGGGAAAACCGTTGAAGTCTGCCGTCGAGGCGTCCAGCTGCCTGAAGTTCTCGAACAGTTGGGCATCGTCATTGCCGTGCTTGATAACTTGGGCCGGGTCGAAGTCTCCGCGCAGCTTGAACACCACGAGCCTTGCTGTCGGATACTTGCCGCCCTTGGCGATGATCACCGTCTCCGGCGTGATATTCGGATTGGTATACGGCGACCAGCCCGGTGGCGTCGGTATCGACACAGTCAAATCGGTCAGGGTGTCCGGCGCCACTTGCTTCCCGTTGACGCCGATACTTTCCAGATATTGTGACAAGGGAACGGGTTTTTCGGTCGTCGTGCTGGTAGTGGCTGTCGAACTCTTCGACAAAATCGACTGGTAGTCAGGAGCTTTCGGGGCACAGGCGACCGGAGACATCGTCAGCGCGACTATCGCGCACAGCTTGATTGCTCGGCGCGCACACGCGCGCGTCACAGAATCTCGCGGACCGCGTCGATGGGCCGAGCCAGCCGGGTCCCCTTCGGTGTGACGACAAACGGCCGTTCGATCAGGATGGGGTGCGCGGCCATGGCGTCGAGCAGCTCGTCATCGGTCGCGTCGGCGAGGTTGAGTTCGGCATACAACGGTTCACGCTTGCGCACCGCGGCACGCACATCGAAGCCGGCGTCGCGGATCATCCCCACCAGCTCGTCCCGTGACGGCGGCGTTTTCAGATACTGGACGATAGTGGGCTCAAAGCCATTGTCCCGCAGCAGATCCAATGTCTTGCGCGATGTGCTGCACTTCGGGTTGTGGTAGATGACGGTGTCGCGTGAACCAGCAGCCACTACGCGTCTCCGTCGAATAGCCCTGTGACTGAGCCATTTTCGAAAACGGCGCGAATGGTGCTGGCCAGCAGCGGTGCGATGGACAAAACCGTGAGCTGAGGAAAACGCTTCTCCTCGCCGATCGGCAGGGTATTCGTGACGATCACCTCTCGGGCGCCGCATGCGGCGAGGCGCTCAGCGGCCGGCTCCGACAGCACACCGTGGGTCGCGGCGATGATCACGTCAGTGGCGCCGTCGTCACGCAACAGCTGGACCGCGCCCGCAATGGTGCCGCCGGTGTCGATCATGTCATCGATCAGAACACAGCACCGGCCGGCGACTTCGCCGACGACGCGGTTGGACACCACCTGATTGGGCACACGCGGATCACGGGTCTTGTGAATAAAGGCCAGCGGAACGCCGCCCAATGAGTCGGCCCATTTCTCGGCGATGCGCACCCGGCCGGAGTCGGGGGAGACCACGACGATGTTGCCGTCCGGGTAGTTGTCTCTGATGTAGCCGGTCAGCAGGTTCTGCCCGCGCATGTGGTCGACGGGCCCGTCGAAGAAACCCTGGATCTGATCGGTGTGCAGGGCAACGGTCACGATCCGGTCGGCTCCTGCCGTCTTGAGCAGGTCGGCGACCAGCCGCGCCGAGATCGGTTCGCGGGCGCGGTGCTTCTTGTCCTGGCGGGCGTAGGGATAGAACGGCATGACGGCGGTGATCCGCTTGGCGCTGCCCCGCTTGAGCGCGTCGATCATGATCAGCTGTTCCATCAGCCAGTCATTCACCGGCGCCGGGTGCGATTGCAGGACGAACGCGTCGCAGCCACGCACCGATTCGTGGAAGCGCACGAAGATCTCACCGTTGGCGAACTCGCGCGCCGTCTGTGCGGTCACGTGGACGTCGAGTTCTTTGGCTACCTGCTCGGCCAGCTCGGGATGTGCGCGGCCAGAAAAGAGCATCAGGTTTTTGCGATTATCGGTCCAGTCGTGGCTCACCGTGCTGCCCTCGCCGTTCGGGATCGAATTGGATGACCCATCGTACGTAGCGAATGGTACGGAATAGAGGCGGGGTTGCCAGATATCAAATTCACGGTGTCTATTCGGGTTCGGGTGTCGGGGTGGCCTCAGAGGCTTGCTGGGCCGCCGTTTCCGCGGCTTCTGCGGCCGCGCTGCCTGGCCGCTTGCGCTGCACCCAGTTTTCGATATTGCGTTGTGCACCCGCCGAAACGGCCAGCGCGCCCGGCGGGACATCGTTGCGCACTACCGTGCCGGCGCCGGTGTAGGCCCCGTCGCCGACGG
>DATIOT010000320.1:0-4302 GCA_035472875.1 Mycobacterium sp. | reverse complement strand
GGCGGCCAAGCTGGTGTTGGATGTGAATCCGAAGTACATCAGGCTGATTCCGGCCAATGTGGAGGCCCACATCGAGGCAGCCACCCTGTTCGGCAACAAGTATGTGTCGCTCGCCTCACCGGAAAAGCCGCAGCAGCAGCGGATCTCGTCGCATGACGTGATCGACGTGCGGTCGGTCACCACCGAGTTCAACACGTTATTCGAAACGGTCACCTCGATCGCCGAGAAGGTAGATCCGGTTGAGCTCAACGCGACGTTGTCCGCACTGGCGCAGGCGCTGAACGGGCTGGGCGGCAAGTTCGGGGAGTCGATTGTCAACGGTAATCACATTCTGGCGCAGTTGAACCCGCGAATGCCACAGCTCCGCCATGACGTGCAGCGGTTAGCGGATCTCGGCGAGATCTATTCCCGTGCGTCGCCGGATTTGTGGGACTTTCTGCAGAATGCGGTGACCACCGCGCGCACACTGACCAGACAACAGCACGATCTGGATGCCGCCCTGTTGGCGGCGGTGGGTGCGGGCAACACCGGCGAAGACATCTTCGCTCGGGGCGGGCCGTATCTGGCGCGCGGGGGCGCCGATCTGGTGCCTACCGCTGCGCTGCTCGACACCTACAGCCCCGAACTGTTCTGCATGATCCGCAACTTCCACGACGCCGCGCCCAGAGTCGCGAACGCTGTTGGTGGCAACGGTTATTCGCTCGCGGGCGCCGGAACGATCACGGGAGCGCCCAACCCGTATGTCTATCCGGACAATCTGCCGCGGGTGAACGCTCACGGTGGACCGGGTGGGCGGCCGGGCTGCTGGCAGACCGTCACCCGGGAATTGTGGCCGGCGCCGTATCTGGTGATGGACACCGGCGCCAGCCTCGCGCCGTACAACCACTTCGGGCTCGGCCAGCCGATGTTCACCGAATACGTCTGGGGACGCCAATACGGGGAGAACACGATCAACCCATGAAAATCACTGGCACAGCTATGAAACTCGGCATCCTCTGGTTCGTGCTCTTGGTGTTCACCGTGATGATCATCGTCGTGTTCGGCCAGGTGCGGTTCAGCCGCACCACCGGGTACTCGGCGTTGTTCACCAATGTCAGCGGACTTCGGGCCGGGCAGTTTGTCCGCGCTGCGGGGGTGGAGGTCGGCAAGGTCTCCAAGGTAACGCTGATCGACGGGGACAGGCGGGTGTTGGTCGACTTCACCGTGGACCGCTCGCTGCCGCTGGATCAGGCAACGACCGCGTCGATCCGCTACCTCAACCTGATCGGCGACCGTTACCTGGAGCTCAAGCGCGGTGACAGCGGTCAGCGGCTGGCCCCGGGCGCCACGATCCCGCTTGAGCACACCCAACCAGCGTTGGATCTCGATGCACTGATCGGTGGGTTCCGCCCGCTTTTCAAGGCGTTGGACCCAGACAAGGTCAACAGCATCGCCAGTTCGATCATCACCGTGTTCCAAGGGCAGGGCGCCACCATCAACGACATCCTCGACCAAACCGCTTCACTGACCGCAACGCTGGCCGGCCGGGACCGGGCGATAGGCGAGGTCATCAACAACTTGAACACCGTGCTGGCCACCACCGTCAAGCATCAGAAGCAGTTCGACCGAACGGTCGACAACTTAGAGGTGCTGATCACCGGACTGAAGAACAGGGCCGATCCCCTGGCCGCGGCGGTGGCACATATCAGCGACGCCGCAGGCACCCTGGCCGACCTGCTGGGTGAGGACCGGCCACTGTTGCACGGCACCGTCGGATACCTCGAGGGCATCCAGCAGCCGATCATAAACGAGCTGCCGACTCTGGACGGGGTGCTGGCCAAGCTGCCGGACGCCTACCGCATCATCGGCCGTGCCGGCGGCACCTACGGCGACTTCTTCAACTTCTACCTGTGCGATATCTCGCTGAAAGTCAACGGATTACAGCCCGGCGGTCCGGTACGCACCGTCAAGCTCTTCGGACAGCCCACCGGGAGGTGCACGCCGCAATGAGAACCCTGACGGAATTCAACCGCGGCCGCGTCGGGCTGATGGGCGCGATGGTCACGCTGCTCGTAGTTGGGGTGGCGCAAAGCTTCACCAGTGTCCCGATGCTTTTCGCCACCCCCGCCTACTACGCGCAATTCGCCGACACGGGCGGCATCAGCACGGGCGACAAAGTGGAAATCGCGGGGGTGAACGTCGGTCTGGTGCGTTCGCTGGAGATCCGCGGAGATAAGGTCCTGATCGGATTCTCGTTGGCCGGCAAGACGATCGGGACGCAGAGCCGTGCGGCGATTCGCACCGACACCATTCTTGGCCGCAAGAACATGGAGATAGAACCGCGAGGTTCACAGCCGTTGCAGCCCAACGCTGTTCTCCCATCGGGGCAGACCACGACGCCATATCAAATCTACGACGCGTTCGTCGACGTCACGAAGGCGGCGACGGACTGGAACATCGACGTCGTCAAACGTTCGCTGAACGTCTTGTCCGAGACCTTCGATCAGACTGCTCCGCATCTGAGTGCCGCCCTCGACGGTGTGGCCAAATTCTCCGACACCATCGGTAAACGCGACGAGCAGATCAAGCAGCTGCTGGCGAACGCCAGCAAGGTCGCGGGCGTGCTCGGCGACCGCAGCGAACAGGTCAACGGGTTGCTGGTCAATGCCAAGACTCTGCTGGCCGCGTTCAGGGAACGCAGCCAGGCACTGAGCATTCTGCTGAGCAACGTGTCGGCGGTGTCAACCCAGGTGTCCGGCCTGATCAAGGAAAACCCCGACCTCAACCATGTGCTGCAGCAGTTGAGCACGGTCAGCGACGAGCTGGTCAAGCGCAAGAAGGAACTGGCCGATGTGCTGGTACTGCTCAGCAGATACACCGCATCCCTGGCAGAGGCCGTTGGCTCCGGGCCGTACTTCATGGCGATCGTGGCGAATCTGCTGCCGTACCAGATCCTTCAGCCGTGGGTTGACGCGGCGTTCAAGAAGCGGGGGATCGACCCGGAGAACTTCTGGCGCAGCGATGGCCTGCCGGCGTTCCGCTGGCCCGACCCTAACGGCACCCGGTTCCCCAACGGCGCTCCGCCGCCGGCGCCGCCGGTACTGGAGGGCACGCCGGATCATCCGGAACCGGCCGTCCCGCCAGGGTCGCCGTGTTCTTACACGCCGCCTGCTGACAGCCCGCCGTGGCCCTCAAATCCGTTGCCCTGCGCGATGTCCGATCAAGGCCCGTTCGGCCCGGGCCCGGGCAGTTTTCCGGCGCCGGTCGACGTCCAGACGTCGCCGCCAAACCCCGATGGGCTGCCGCCCACGCCTGGCATCCCTATAGCGGGCAGGCCGGGTGACACGCCGCCCGACGTTCCCGGCTCGCCGGTGCCGCTGCCGGCGCACGCGCCTCCGGGCGCACGTACGGAACCGCCGGGGCCGGCCGCCGGTTCCAGGCCGCCGCCACCGGGCCACGCACCTCCGGGACCCGGGCCGCAGCTGCCGGCCCCGTTCATCACGCCCGGCGGGGCGGGAGGTAGCAGCCAATGAGCACGATCTTCGACATCCGCAACCTCCGATTGCCGAAAGTATCTGGTTAGGCAGTGATAATCGGAGCGCTGGTGGCGGTTTTGGCCGTCGTCGCGGCTGTCGTCGGCGCGCAGCTCTACAAGAAACTGACCACCACTAGCGTGGTCGCGTATTTTTCCGAGACACTCGCACTGTACCCCGGCGACAAAGTTCAAATCATGGGTGTACGGGTCGGTTCGATCGACAAGATCGAGCCCGCCGGCGACCAGATGCGAGTGACCTTGCACTACAGCAACAAGTACAAGGTGCCCGCCAAGGCCACCGCGTCGATCCTCAACCCGAGCCTGGTGGCCTCGCGCACCATCCAGTTGTCGCCACCGTACACCGGCGGGCCGGTGCTGAAGGACGGTGCGGTGGTCCCAATCGAGCGCACCCAGGTGCCCGTCGAGTGGGATCAGCTGCGCGACTCCATCAACGGGATCCTGCGGCAGCTCGGCCCGACGCCGGAGCAGCCGAAGGGGCCCTTCGGTGAGCTCATCGAAAAGGCCGCAGACAACCTGGCCGGCAAGGGCAAGCAGGTCCACGACACGCTGAACAGCTTGTCGGAAGCGTTGACCGCGCTGGACGAGGGTCGAGGGGACTTCGTCTCGATCACTCGAAGCCTGGCGCAGTTCATCAGCGCGCTCTACCAGAACGACCGACAGTTCGTCGCGCTCAATGACAACCTGGCCGAGTTCACCGACTGGTTCACCAAATCCGACCACGATGTGGCCGACACAGTTCAGCGGGTCGATGACGTGCTGACCCTCGC
>DATIOT010000319.1:0-6801 GCA_035472875.1 Mycobacterium sp. | reverse complement strand
TATGTCCTCCGCGCGGTCTTTCTGGTATTGCAGGTTCTCGATGTTGCCGATGCTGCCCGCGCTGATCTGAAAAGCCAAGGAGGTGTGCTCGATCGGGGTTCCCAGCGGCCTGGTCATGGACTGCACCTGGGCGATACCGGGGAGGTGCGCGACAGCTTTTGCCACCCGTTCCAGGTTGATCATGTCGGCCGGATTACGCATATCGTGATCGGTTTCGATCATCAGCAGTTCGGGATTCAGCCGGGCCTGAGAAAAATGCCGCTCCGCAGCCGCATATCCGGTATTGGCCGGGGCACTGGCCGGCATGTAGGGGCGAGCGTCGTAACTCGTCTTATATCCCGGCAGGGCGAGCAAACCGATAAGGGCGACCGCGGTGGCCACCACCAGGATGGGCCCGGGCCAGCGCACGATGGCGGTGCCGATGCGCCGCCATCCCCGAGTCGCCATCTTGCGCTTGGGTTCGAAGAGTCCGAAATGACTGCCCACGGTAATCACGGCCGGGCCCAGGGTGAGCGCGGCCACCAGTGCGGTAAGGATGCCGAGTGCGGCCGGAATGCCCAGGCTTTGAAAATAATTCAGCCGGGTAAAGCGCAGACAGGCCACCGCGCCGGCAACGGTCAGGCCCGAGCCCAAGACAACGTGGGCGGTCCCGCGATACATGGTGTAGAAGGCGGTTTCGGAATCCTCCGCGGCGTGCCGCGCCTCGTGATAACGGCCCAGGAAAAAGATCGCGTAGTCCGTGCCGGCGGCGATGACCAATAGCGTGAGCAGATTCGTCGAATACGTCGACAGCCCGATCAACCCGAAATTGCCAAGAGCCGCGACGATTCCCCTCGCCGCGGCCAACTCAACCAGGACCGTGACCAGCACGAGGATCGTGGTGACGACGGAACGGTAGACCCAAAACAACATCACCAAGATCACCAGCACGGTGATCACGGTGACCTTCAAGATACCTTTGCTGCCAACCTCGAACTGATCCGCGACCAGCGGCGCCGCGCCGGTCACGTGGGCCTTGACCCCGGGCGGTGCTGGCGTATGAGCCACCACGTCGCGCACAGTGTCGACGGACTCGTTGGCTAGAGCATCGCCCTGATTACCGGCAAGGTACACCTGCACCAACGCCGCCCTGCCGTCCTTGCTCTGCGAGCCCGCCGCCGTCAGCGGATCCCCCCAGAAATCCTGGACATGCTCGACGTGTTTGGTGTCGTGTTCGAGCTTGCGGACCAGGGTGTCGTAAAACCGGTGGGCGTCGTCGCCCAGCGGCTTATCGCCTTCCAGGACGATCATCGCCGCACTGTCGGAATCGAACTCGTGGAACACTTTGCCGATGTGTTGCATCGCCTGAAACGACGGCGCATCCGGGGAGTTCAGCGACACGTTATGTGCTTTCGCCACCTCCTCCAAATTCGGTACGGCAATATTCGTGATCGCGGCCAGACCGACCCACAGCAGCAGGATCGGCACCGCAAGCCGGCGGATGGTGTGCGCCAAAGCAGGCCTCGGGGCGTGATGGTCGCTCATGCGGACTTCACCAGGCAGAAGGTATAGGCGTTCACTTGGTTGACGATCCTTTCGTCCTTGACTTCACCGTCCACAGTGATGCGACAGCCAAGGGAATCGCTGTTGCCCTGCGCCACAAGGTTGCTGAAGGCTCCGGGCTGTGTCGTAACCATGGTCAACGACCACGGCAGGGCCGCATGTAGAACTTGCTGCGGCTGAACATTGATGTCCACGTAATTGATGGTTGCCACCGCCCCCGGGTCGCCAAAGACCTCAAGGGTGATGTGCTTGGGATTGAACGGTTCGGTCTGTTCTGAGATGCCGCCGCCAGCCGACGTATTGTTGTGCGAGCCGAAGACCCCGTGGAGTCGATACACGCAGAACCCCGCAACAGCCACCACCACGACGGCGACCAGCACCATCCACCGTCGTCTGACGAAGGTCGCGATCGAAATCCTTTTCACCCGTTAGCCTTTCGATCATCGGGCGATACGATAAACCTCGATGCGAGGGCAACTGCCGGCGCTTCGCAGTTGATCGACAGCTCTGACAGTACGGTACCGAACCGTACTGTACAAGAGACGCGAGCGTACACATTCGTCAGCGTGACGCGCTGGCCTCTCACCCGCTGAACCGGGTGAGGCTCGGCATGACGACCTCGTCGACGAGAACTTGCACAGTGCGACGGGTGGGTGGCCGGCCAGGGATAATGGAGCGGAAGATGAGGTACCCGGGCAACAGGTCCCAGAGTTCGTCGGTGATGGCGGCGGCGTCGATCTCACCCCTGCAGACGGCCTGCTGCAGCACATGCTGGATCAAGGCTTTCCGCTGGTCGATGAACTGGTGCTGCATTACGTCGTTGAGTGCGGGGTTGCGCGACACCTCGACAAGCACTGCGCGGATGGTGCTGGTGAGCTGGCGAGTCTCCTGGCAGACGAGCTCACCCAGGCGAAGCAAATCGCCCCGCAATGTGCCGGTATCTGGCGGGACCGCGACCTGCCGGATGCCCTCGATGAAGGCGGCCAACACCAATTCGGCTTTCGAGGGCCAGCGTCGGTACACCGTGGCCTTGCTGGCGCGGGCGGCGCTGGCCACCGCGTCCACGGTCAACCGGTCATAGCCGTGTTCCTGCAACAGCCGCAAAGTCACCGCAAGCAACTCGGCCTCACGGGGCGACCACGGTGATGCCTGCGTGGGCCGGTCTGCGGTCTGGGTCATAGCGCCCACGATAGAACCGCTGCGGCAGTACGGGCCAGTACCGTACTCGTCACTCCGCTGAATCAGCGGTGTCCGGTGGACCTTCCTCGAGTAACCGGCGGAACCCGTCCTCGTCGAGGATCGGCACCCCCAGCTCCACGGCTTTGTCGTATTTGGATCCCGGCGAGTCGCCGGCGACGACGTAGGCGGTTTTCTTCGACACCGAACTGGCGGCCTTGCCGCCACGCGCCACAATCGCCTCCTTGGCGTCGTCGCGGGAAAAGCCCGTGAGCGAGCCGGTGACCACGATGGTCAGCCCTTCCAGCGTCCGCTGCACGCTGTCATCGCGCTCGTCGGCCATTCGCACTCCGGCCGCTCTCCATTTGTCGACGATTGCGCGGTGCCAGTCGACGTTGAACCACTCGGTCACCGCGGCGGCTATGGTCGGTCCGACGCCCTCCACCGCGGCCAGTTGCTCGGTCGATGCCGACGTGATTGCCTCGAGCCTGGCGAACTCGGTCGCCAGCGCGCGGGCAGCCGTCGGCCCGACATGCCGGATCGACAACGCCACCAGCACTCGCCATAGCGGCGCCGCCTTGGCTTTGTCGAGGTTGGCGAGCAGCCGCTTACCGTTAGCCGACACTGTGCCGCTCTTGGTGGTGAACAATTCGGTGCGAAGCAGGTCATCCTCGTTGAGGGAGAACAGATCTCCCTCGTCGGCGATCACGCCGGCCTGCAACAGCGCAATGGCTGCCTCGTAACCCAGCCCCTCGATGTCGAACGCACCGCGGCCGGCGACGTGAAACACCCGCTCCCGCAACTGCGCTGGGCAGGACCGGGCATTGGGACAACGAATGTCGGCGTCGCCCTCCTTAGCCGGGGCCAGCTCGGTACCGCACTCGGGACAGTTGGTGGGCATGACGAATTCGCGTTCGGAGCCGTCACGCAGGTCGACGATGGGACCCAGCACTTCGGGAATCACGTCGCCGGCCTTACGAATCACCACGGTGTCGCCAATCAGCACGCCCTTGCGCTTGACCTCGGCGGCGTTGTGCAGGGTGGCCAAACCCACCGTGGATCCCGCGACCTTCACCGGCGTCATGAACGCGAACGGCGTGACGCGCCCGGTTCTACCGACATTGACCCGGATGTCCAGCAGCTTGGTCTGCACCTCCTGGGGCGGGTACTTGTAAGCGATCGCCCACCGCGGCGCCCGCGAGGTGGAACCCAGCCTGCGCTGCAATGCCACATCGTCGACTTTGACCACGACACCGTCGATTTCGTGGTCCACGTCGTGGCGGTGCTCACCCCAGTAGGCGATGCGCTCCAGCGCGCCGGCCACGTCTTCAACACGGGTGGTGTGCTCGGAGACCGGCAGACCCCAGGCGCCCAGCGCGAGGTATGCGTCGTGCAGAGTGGCGGGTCGAAATCCTTCGGTGCGTCCCAAGCCGTGGCAGATCATCCGGAGCTTGCGGCGCGCGGTGACCGCGGGATCCTTCTGCCGAAGCGATCCCGCGGCACTGTTGCGCGGATTGGCGAACGGCGTCTTGCCGTCTTCGACGAGTGCGGCATTGAGCGCTTCGAAATCGGCGACCCGGAAGAACACCTCACCGCGCACCTCGAGGACATCAGGTATCGGGTAACCATCGCCGGCCCTCAGCCGCTCGGGGATGTCGTCGATGGTGCGCGCGTTCAATGTGACGTCCTCGCCGGTGCGGCCGTCACCTCGGGTTGCCGCCCGGACCAGACGCCCGTCGCGGTACACGAGCGACAGTGCGACACCGTCGATCTTGAGCTCACACAAGTAAGGCACATCTTTACCGACCTCGGCGCGGATGCGCCCCGTCCACAGGTCGAATTCTTCGGTACTGAACACGTTGTCCAGGGACAGCATCCGTTCCAGATGCTCGGCCGACGTGAAATCGGTGGCGAAGCCTTCACCGCCGACGAGTTGAGTGGGTGAATCGGGTGTGCGCAGTTCGGGATGCTGCTCCTCGAGTGCGGCGAGCCGGCGCAGCAGCAGGTCGAACTCCGCGTCGGAGATGATCGGCGCGTCGCGCACGTAGTAGCGGAACTGGTGTTCGCGCACCTCGTCGGCCAGGTCACGCCATTGCCGCCGAACCTCGGGCGGGACGGGGTCAGCTTCTGGCGAACTCACCTTGGCAGGCTATCGAAGGACTCCGACACTCGGCGCTCAGTCCTCCACGTAAGCCCGCAGCCGGTCCACCGCGGCGTCCCACCGGCGTGACAAGTGGGCGAGGTAGTCACTGGCCCGGGCCAGCGGTTCGGTCTGCACAGTCCAGATGCGCTCCCGACCTCGCCGGCTGCTGGTGACCAGACCCGCAGACTCCAGCAGCTGCAGGTGCTTGCTGGCCGCCTGCCGGGTGACCGGAATGACGCTGGTGACCTGCGATGTCGAGCTCGGACCCAGATCGCAGAGCCGGACGATGATGCGCAGCCGATTCGGATCTCCGAGCGCGTCGAAGAGCGGCGCGCCGACGGCGCTCATACCCGGGCGTTCTCGGTGTACCTGCGCACGAGATCGGTCTGGATCGCCCAGCCTTCGGCGTTGGCCTCGAACGAGGCGGAGCGGCGTACCTCGGGGATGGCGTCGAACCCGGATTCGGTGATAGTGAGCAGCACGCCGTCGTCGGTCTCGGCCAGGGTGAACTCCACCAGCGTGGTGGGCTCCTGGTCATAGTCGATGTTCGGATCGATCGCGAACGGATGCCAGCGGTAGGCGAAGCGCCGCTGCGGTTCGACCGCGACGATCTGCCAGGTGCTTTTCGCCCCGGTGTGCGCCTCCTGGCGTCTGGCGATCTCGTCGTCGACGGTGGTCGGTGCGATCGCCGCGGTGATCGATGTTCCCGCAACAAACGGTCCGTCGAACCGGACACCGAACCAGCGGCCGAACTCCTGGGCATCGCTGATGGCCCGCCACACCCGGTCCAGCGCCGCACGCAACAGCACTTGCTTCTCAATCCGGTCCGTGTTCATATGCAACCTCCTAGTTGCCTATCAGTGCACCACACTCTGGCACTATACGCAACCAATCAGTTGCATATTGGACTAGATAGCGTCCGGGTCTCGGGCGAACGCCTCGGCGGCCCTGCGGGCAAGCTCGATTGCGGTGCGGGCCCACCGCGGCGTCGCTGCCGAAAGGCCACACGCTGGGGTGACGCCGATGCGATCGCGTAGCGCCGAGCGGCCGAATCCGAGCCGATCGGTCACCGCGACAACCGCGGTGGCGACCTCTTCAGCTGACGGCCGACGTGCCGGCGCGCTGGCGGCGACCACGCCGAGCATGACGGCGCGGCCGGATTCAACGAATGCCGCGATACCGTCCAAATCCGCTGCCCGCAACGTGCCCGCATCCACTGATACCGCACTAATAGCGCTGCGCTGCAGCAGATTCCACGGCAACTCCGGTGCGCAGCTGTGCACCAGCACGTCGGCACCCGCCGTCGCGACGCACGTGTCGAGCAGCGCAACGGCCACCGCCTCGTCGAGCGCACCGACCGGGCTCAGCGCGGTCACACCGGTCAGCAGTCCGCCCAAGGCAGCCGGCAGCGACGGCTCGTCGAACTGAACCACCACCGGTGTGTCGAGTCGGCGGGCCAGTGCCGCGCGGTGCGCGGCAACACCTTCGGCCAGCGACGCCGCCAAGTCACGCACCGCACCGGGGTCGGTGATCGCTCGGTGGCCGTTGGCCAGCTCGAGCCCCGCGGCCAGCGTGATCGGACCGGGAGCCTGCACCTTGACCACGCGCCCGCTACCGTTGAGGCCCGCCGTCTCCCAGGCCTCCTCGAGGGCATCCATGTCCTCATCGAGGATGCTGACGGCCCTGCGTGTCACCGCGCCGGGCCGAGCGGCGATGCGATAGCCGCGCGGCGCAGTGTCGATGGCCATGTCGATCAGCAGCGCGCCGGCCCGCCCGAGCATGTCGGCGCCGACTCCCCTGGCGGGCAGCTCGACGATGTGGGCCAGCGCATCCGCCAGCTCACCGACGACAACCTCGGCGGCCGCCCGCGGGGCGGTACCAGGCCACGATCCGACGCCGCTGGCCGTTGCGAAAACACTGACCCGGCAACAGTATTCGAC
>DATIOT010000318.1:0-5012 GCA_035472875.1 Mycobacterium sp. | reverse complement strand
GGATCGGCGTAACGGTGATCGACCCGCGTTGGGTGCTGCCGGTGTCTGACGGTGTTCTCGAACTGGCGGTGCAGCACAAACTGCTCGTCACGATGGAGGACAACGGGGTCAACGGCGGTGTGGGTTCGGCGGTGTCGGCCGCGCTGCGGCGGGTGGAGATCGACGTGCCCTGCCGCGACGTCGGACTGCCGCAGGAGTTCTACGAGCACGGCTCGCGGGGAGAGGTGTTGGCCGATCTGGGGCTGACCGACCAGGACGTGGCCCGCCGCATCACCGGTTGGGTTGCCGCACTGGGCGCTTGTCTTCCCGAAGCTGAGATCCGCGAGCATCTCGAATAGCGGCCAACGTCGAGATCGACGTTGGCGCGCCGCTCACTCGGACTTTCCCGCGCTGCCGTCGATTTCGGTGTTGGCGGCAGCGGGCGGCTGCACCGCCGAAGCCAGAACCGGGTCTACGAGTTCTCGCTGCCATGCCCGTGCCTGGCCGGCGCGCAGAAACTCTTCGACGGCCTCGATCGGGTCTGCTGTGGCCTCCCAGTCCCAGCACAGCCGTCGCACCAGGTCAGGTGCGATCAGATTCTCCATCGGAACTCCCACCCGCTGCGACGTTTCCGACAGCGCCGCCCGGGCCGCTTCCAGCCGCGCGGCGGCCTCCGGTTTCCGTCTGCTCCAGCGCGCCGGCGGTGGCGGTCCGTTCGGCGGTTCGGTCTGGTCCGGCGGATCTCGGTTTTCGCGGGCTGCTTGTAACGCCGCCAACCACATCGCAGCGCTCCGACGCTGGTTGCGCCCACCGAACACCGGCAATGCGACGAGGTCGTCGATTGTCTTCGGATCGGCGATGGCGGCGTCGATGATGGCCGAATCCGGCAGGATACGGCGGGGCGCGATGTCGCGGCGCTGGGCGATACGGTCGCGCGCGGTCCACAATTCGCGAACCGCGGCCAGGCCCCGCGGGTCACGCACCCTATGGATCCCCGACGTTCGTCGCCAGCGGTCGCGTCGCGCCGCCGGCGCAACCTCTCTGGAACCCACGGTGCGCAGGTAGTCGAATTCCTGTGCCGCCCAATCGGTTTTGCCTTGCTCGGCCAGGACGCCCGAGATCGTGGCGCGTAGCTCGATGAGAAGTTCCACGTCGAGGGCCGCGTAGTTGAGCCACTCCGCGGGCAGCGGGCGCTTGGACCAATCGGCCGCACCATGGCCCTTGGCCAACCCGAGACCCAGCAGCCGTTCGACCATGGTCGCCAGGTTCACCCGGTCGAATCCGGCCAGCCGTCCGGCAAGCTCGGTGTCGTACAGCACCGGCGGTCGCATGCCGACCTCGGCCAGACACGGCAGATCTTGATCGGCGGAGTGCAGGATCCATTCGTCTGTGCTGAGCGCCTCGGCGACGGGCCGCAGCGCGGTCAGCGGGTCGGCGCCGTGGCTGACCGGGTCGATGAGCACGGTGCCGGCACCGGCCCGCCGGATTTGAATCAGGTAGGCCCGGTTGGAGTAGCGGAAACCCGACGCCCGCTCGGCGTCCACCGCAAACGGTCCGCGTCCACGTTCCAGGAGTCGTGCGGCCGCCTCGATCTCGCGGACAGTCACGGAGAGGTCGGGTATCCCATCGGCCGGGTGCAGTAGCGGGGCGGGGTCGGGTGCAGTGCCGCCGGGCCCCTCGGCCGCCGGTTCGCACATCTCAGGCGCGTGACCGCGAGCCCAGGTCGGTGACCCCGGCCGGCGGTAGGCCCGCGGCGTGCTCCAGCACATCGCAGAACGCCTCGACATGGACGCCGACCTGGGGGGTGGTCGCCGTCCACGATGCCCGCAGCTCGAGCTGGTGGGCGCGTGGCGGTCCGGAGATGTCGCCGTAGCGCACCGATGTGGTGGCGGTGACGGTGCCGCCCAGGGCTGTGACTTGCTCGGTGCGCTGCTCGAGCGCTTCGACCAGCCAGCTCCACGCCACTTCCGGCAGCAGAGGGTCGACGGCCTCACTGGGGTCCAGGTCGGCCTGGATATACGCGACCAGGCGGATGGTGCCGTCCCAAGCGTCGGCGCCGTCCGGGTCGTATAAGAGGATCAGCCGACCGAATGCGTCACCCTCGGATCGCTCGGGGACGATTTCGAGGTCGGGATGTTTGACCTCGGCTCCCAGCGCGTAGCTGTGGGGCGCCAGGCGTTGCGGCGGTCGGATCGGGCCCAACTCGATCTCCGGCCGCACGGTGACGGCGTTCATCGCCGCTACCGCTTCACGGAATGCGGCCGGTTCAGCAGAGGTCACAGCGTTCGACGGTAGACCCATTGGTCGACACGCCGCGACAGGCGCGCCGAGCCGAGCACCCGTCGCGACCAAGCCGTTATGAGGGCTCATTGAGGGCTATCGGGGCTGCTCAGGTGGCAATTCCGCCGGTAAATCGCGCCGTGCGCTTTTCGCGGTGCGCGGCGAGGCCTTCCTGGACGTCGGGGCCGCTGAAACTGAGGAATTCCAGGCCAAGCGACGTTTCGAAAGTGGGGCCGAACATGCGGTACCAGTAGTTCAGGCTGTGTTTGGTCCAGCGAATCGCGTTTTGCGCGCCCAGTGCCAGATCCTCGGCGAGACGGGTAGCGGTCGGGAGCACGTCATCGTCGTCGACGCAGGTGGAGACCAGGCCGATGCGCTCGGCTTCTTCCCCGAGCAGCGTCTCGCAGGTGAGCAGGTAGTACTTGGCCTTGGCCATGCCGACCAGCAGTGGCCAGCAGATCGCGGCGTGGTCACCCGCCGCCACCCCGAGTTTGGTGTGCCCGTCGATGAGTTTCGCGGTCCGGCCTGCCACCGAGATGTCGGCGAGCAGCGCCACCACCAGACCCGCGCCGACAGCTGGGCCCCGGATCGCCGAGACCACGGGCTTGTCGAAGTTGACCATGTTGAGCACCAGATCGCGGGCCTCGCGCATGATGCGGATCCGGCCTTCGTAGTCGCCGATGGTTTCCGCGATCAGGTCGAAGCTGCCGCCGGAGGAGAACGCTTTGCCTTCGCCGCGCACCAGAACGACACGCACGGCAGGGTCGCGATCGATCACCGGCCAGATGTCGGCGAGGTCGCGGTGCATTTGTGGCCCGACCGAATTCAGCCCGGGGGCGTCGAGAACCAGCGTCAGCACGCCGTTTTCGCTGGTTTCACAACGAAGGCTGGGGAACTCGTCGTAACTGATGGGCATCGGCACTCCTGACGTTACGTTGCGGTCGTTGATATTACGCAGAGCTGTCAGGCACGAGGGACCGGCTGTCCGGCCGTCGTGGCAGCATTGAGGCCAATGAGTAATCGTCGCGAGCTTCCCGAGTCGCCGTACCTGGCCGCTGTCGCCGGGCGCAAACCCAACCGGGTCCCGGTGTGGTTCATGCGGCAGGCCGGCCGCTCGCTGCCCGAATACCGGGCGCTACGCGAACAACACAGCATGCTGGCGGCGTGTTTCGAGCCCGAGGTGGCCTGCGAGATCACCCTGCAGCCGATACGCCGCTACGAGGTCGATGCGGCGATCTTGTTCTCAGACATCGTGGTGCCGCTGCGCGCCGCGGGCGTCGATTTGGACATCGTCGCGGACGTCGGACCGGTGATCGCACACCCGGTGCACACTGACGCGGACATCGACGCTATGAAACCCCTTGATCCACAAGCGATTCAGCCGGTGTGCGACGCGGTTTCGCTGCTGGTTGACGCGCTGGGTGATGTTCCGCTGATCGGTTTCGCCGGCGCGCCGTTCACGCTGGCCTCCTACCTGGTCGAGGGTGGCCCCAGCCGTAACCACGCTCGCACCAAGGCGATGATGCTGGCCGAACCGACGAGCTGGCATGCGCTGATGTCGAAGCTGACCGATCTCACCATCGCGTTCCTGCGCGGTCAAATCGAAGCCGGGGTGGACGCCATCCAAGTGTTCGACTCGTGGGCGGGCACGCTGTCGCTGGCCGATTACCGCCAGTACGTGCTGCCGCATAGCTCCCGGGTATTCGCCACCCTGGCCGAATACGGCGTGCCGATGACGCACTTCGGGGTCGGTACGGCCGAGTTGCTGGGTGCGATGTCGGCGGCGGCGAGATCCGGTGACAAACCCGTAAAAGCCACCGTGGTCGGCGTGGACTGGCGAACGACGCTCACCGATGCCGCCGCCCGCGTCGAAGCCGGCACCGCGCTGCAGGGCAACCTCGATCCTGTGGTGCTGCTCGCCGGCTGGCCGGTGGTGGAACGCGCCGCAACGGCTGTCGTCGACGACGGACGCAGAGCCGTCGACGCCGGCGCCGCGGGCCACGTCTTCAACCTCGGCCACGGAGTGCTGCCGGAGACCGATCCCGGCGTGCTGACCGACCTGGTGTCGCTGGTTCACTCGCTATGAGCTCGCGCTCGTATTGTGTTGTGGGCGGCGGAATCTCGGGATTGACAGCGGCTTACCGGCTACGCGCGGCGGCCGGCGGCGACGCTACCATCACGCTGTTCGATCCGGGCGACCGGCTCGGCGGGGTGCTACGCACCGAGCTGGTCGCCGGACGGCCGATGGACCTGGGTGCCGAGGCGTTCGTAAGGCGCAGGCCCGAGATGCCGGCGCTGCTGGCCGAGCTGGACCTGTCGGGGCGTCAACTGGCCACCACCGGCGCCCGGCCATTGATCTACAGCCAGCAAGAGTTGCACCCGCTGCCCACGTCCACGGTCGTCGGAATCCCGTCGTCGGCGTCGTCGCTGGCCGGATTGGTCGACGATGCCACGGTTGCGCGTATCAACGCCGAACCTGAACGCCCGCTTGCTTGGCAGCCGGGCAGCGATCCCGCGGTGGCCGAGTTGGTGGGCGATCGGTTCGGCGAGCAGGCCGTGGCCCGGTCGGTGGACCCGCTGCTGGGCGGGGTGTACGCGGGCTCGGCGGCGACGATTGGGCTGCGTGCAGCCGCGCCCAGTGTGGCGGCGGCCCTGGACCGCGGCGCCACCAGCCTGACCGACGCGGTCCGGCAGGGGTTGCCGCCGGCTACCGGCGCGCCGGTATTCGGCGCACTAAACGGCGGCTACCAGGT
>DATIOT010000317.1:0-1524 GCA_035472875.1 Mycobacterium sp. | reverse complement strand
CACACCGGGTGGATCGAGTGGCGGCGCCGCAGCCGCAGTGGCCGCCGGGATGGTCCCGTTCGCCAACGCCTCGGACGGGGGCGGGAGCATTCGCATCCCGGCCTCGTGCTGCGGGCTTGTGGGATTGAAGCCCAGCCAGGGGCGGATCACGGTCGGGCCGGCGCGCGCCGAGGTGGGGCTGGGGGTCGAACTGTGCGTTAGCCGCACGGTGCGTGACACGGCGAGGCTGCTCGACGCGGTGCGCGGTCCCGGTATCGGCGACACCGTGATCGCACCGGCGCCGCAGCGACCATACGTCGAGGAGGTCGGCGCCGACGCCGGTCGGTTGCGCATCGGGCTGCTCGACGTCCATCCGCGCGGCGACTTCCTGCACGAGGACTGCGTCTCGGCAGTACGCGCCGCGGCGTCAATGCTGCAGGGGCTCGGGCACATCGTCGAGCCGGCCTGGCCGGCGTGCCTCGCCGATGCGACGCTGACCGAGAAATTCATGGCCTTGTGGGCGACGCAGGCGGCGATGGCGGTGCGCGGGTTCAGCGAGACGCTCGGCCGCGAATTGACAGCGGCCGACGTGGAGCCGGTGAACTGGGTGCTCGTTGAGCAAGCCCGGCGGTTGTCCGCCGTCGACTACGCCGCGGCACAGGCGGCGGGGTGGGCCTTCCGGCGTGCGCTGCAGCAGTGGTGGGCGGACGGCTGGGACCTGCTACTCAGCCCAACGGTGGCCGAACCACCGCCACTGCTGGCGGAGTTCGAGAACAGTTTCGAGCACCCGACAGCACCGATGCGCCGCGCCGGTCAGTTCGCCGTGTTCACCCCGCCGTTCAACATGAGCGGGCAGCCGGCGATCAGCCTTCCCCTGCACCGCAACGCTGAAGGCCTCCCCGTGGGTGTCCAGCTCGCCGCTGCCTACGGCCGGGAGGATGTCCTGATCCGTGTTGCCGCCCAACTGGAATCGGCCCATCCTTGGTTGTCCGATCACCCGGCGATTGCCTGACACCGCCCGAAGAGCCCCGGCTTGGCGATCACGAAATAGGTTCGGCTTCGGGGAATGTCCACTCGCCGTTGAGGATCTTGTCTTGCGGTCGGTACAGCCGGACCAGGTAGTTCCATCCCGGCGCGATCGGCAAGCAGTTGGCTGTTGCGGCGTCGCAGCCGCCGAACTGAATGGTGATCTTGCCGCCGGTGCCGCGTTGGGCGGTGATGTTGTTGAGCGAATAGGCGTTTTGCGGGTTGGGTGTGAAGTAACCGTCCTTGTTGTAGACCGTCACCGACCAGAACCCATCGACCGGCACCTCGTCTACCGAGAGCCGATACACAGTGGCATCGTCATTTTTGGCCGGATGGACGCTGAAGTACATGGCATCTTTTTCCGGATTGCCGCCCCACGCCGATGCTGAGCCGATCAGCCGTCGCACTGGGTCGGTGTCGTTCTTGGTGCCGAACATTCCCTTGGAGTCGGGCAACGTGGCCGACAGTTGAAGAAGCGCGTCGCGTACTGTCTTCTGGCTGACCGGATCCCACTTTGGA
>DATIOT010000316.1:0-7776 GCA_035472875.1 Mycobacterium sp. | reverse complement strand
ACGACGGCAGATCTCCACAACCGCGGCCGCCTGGCCATCGTCGCTTACCGTGAAGCGCGGCGACACGTGCCGCGCCCGTTCGACGAACAAGGCCACCGCGGCCGAGTCGACGCCTGCGCCGACGTCCAGCGAGGGCACCGGCCACAGCCGCTCGTCGGCGATGCCGAGTCCTTCGCGGCTGGTGGCCACAATCTTGGTCGTCGCCGAGGCCGCCAGGATGGCCTCGGTCAGATCGGCGGCGGCGTCCAGCACGTGTTCGCAGTTGTCGAACACCAGCAGCCGCACTCTGCCCTCCAGGGCGGCGGCCACGCTCTGGGCCACGCTCCTGCCGGGTTGTTGGGTGATGCCCAACACCGCGGCCACCGCGTCGGGCACCGCAGCGGGATCGCTTACCGCGGCCAGCTCGAAAAACCACACCCCGTCCGGGAATTCGTCGACCAGGCGCCCCGCCACTTCGAGCGCAAGCCGGGTCTTGCCGACCCCGCCCACCCCGGTCAACGTCACCAACCGATGAGCCTTTACCGCGGCTTGCACCGCGCCGGCCTCGGACTCGCGCCCGATGAAACTCGTCGACGCCGCCCGCAGGTTCCCCGGACTCGCATCCAGCGCCCGCAGGGCCGGGAACTCCGTGCGTAACCCTGCTGCCCGTACCTGGAACACACCGATTGGGGTCGGCAGATCCCGCAACCGCCGCGGCCCCAGGCCTACCAGATCGACGCTGCTGATCAACACCGCCGTTGACTCGGCCAGCAGGATCTGACCACCATGCCCGGCGGCCATCACCCGCGCCGCGCGGTTGAGCACCGCACCGAAGTAGTCCGCACCCCGCAACTCTGCCTCGCCGGTCGCGATGCCCATTCGCACCGGCAACTCCAGCTGCAGCTGCGCGGCCACCGCGGCATCGACGGCGGACCCGGGTGAGGCGAAGGCGGCGCACACGCCGTCGCCGGTGTGCTTGAACAGCCAGCCCCCGTGCGCCTCGATCGCCCTGCGCAACACGTCGTCGTGGGCAGCCAGCGCCAGCCGCATCCCCTCGGCGTCGGCCTCCCACCGACGGGTCGAACCCTCAACATCGGTGAACAGAAACGTCACCACCCCCGAAGGAGCAGCCGCCGCGGGAGCGGACACCCCTGCAGAATCTCACAACTGACGCGCTCCGAACTCGCACATCGGCGGAAACTACCGCGCCGAGCACAGGACTCCTAGCCGATTCGCAACTCGCGCAGCGCTAGGTTGAGGCGGTGTGTATCTCCCGACCATGGTTAGGGGGGCGTACGTATTAGCGAGCGTTGCACGGATCTGCCCCGCTGGGTGTATGTCCCCGCCGCCGCGGGGGTCATCTTCGTGGTGTTGCCGCTGTTGTCGATCGCGATAAAGGTTGACTGGCCGAATTTCTGGTCGCTGATCACCAGCTCTTCGTCGAAGACGGCGCTGCTGCTCAGCCTGAAGACCGCTGCCGCAAGCACCGCGCTATGCGTGCTGCTGGGAGTACCGATGGCGCTGGTGCTGGCGCGCGGCGCAGGGCGGTTAGTGCGGTTGCTACGACCGCTGATCCTGGTGCCGTTGGTATTGCCGCCGGTGGTAGGTGGCATTGCGTTGCTCTACGCGTTCGGCCGGCTCGGATTAATTGGGCACTACTTAGAGGCCGCCAGCATCAGCATCGCATTCAGCACCACCGCCGTGGTGTTGGCGCAAACCTTCGTCTCGTTGCCGTTTCTGGTGATCTCCCTCGAGGGTGCCGCACGTACCGCGGGCGCCGACTACGAAGTGGTGGCCGCGACGCTGGGGGCGCGGCCCAGCACTGTCTGGTGGCGGGTCACCCTGCCGCTGCTGCTGCCGGGCATGGTGTCGGGGGCGGTGCTGGCGTTCGCGCGCTCGCTGGGGGAGTTCGGCGCGACACTGACCTTCGCAGGTTCGCGACAAGGGGTGACTCGCACACTGCCGCTTGAGATTTACCTGCAGCGGGTGACCAACGCGAACGCGGCTGTGGCGCTGTCGATCCTGCTTGTGGCGGTGGCGGCGCTGGTGGTGCTGAGCCTGGGCGCTCGCCGGCTGACCGGGACCGGCGCCAGGTAGCCGGCCATGAGCGAATTGCAGCTTCGCGCGGTGGTGCCAGACCGCCAGCTGGATGTGGAGTTCTCGGTGTCTGCGGGTGAGGTGCTCGCGGTGCTCGGACCCAACGGCGCGGGCAAGTCGACCGCCCTTCATGTGATCGCCGGGCTGGTGCGTCCCGACCAGGGTCTGGTGCGGTTGGGGGATCGGGTGTTGACCGACACCGCAGCCGGGGTGAACGTGGCGACGCACGATCGCCGGGTCGGGCTGCTTCTGCAAGACCCGTTGCTGTTCCCGCATATGAGCGTGGCTGCCAACGTGGCCTTTGGACCACACAGCCGTCGCAGGATGTTCCGCTCCGCTCGCGCCGAGCAGCGCGCCACGGCGCTGCGTTGGCTGCGCGAGGTGGACGCCGAGCAGTTCGCCGACCGGAAATCGCGGCAACTGTCCGGCGGTCAAGCCCAGCGGGTGGCGATCGCGCGGGCGCTGGCGGCCGAGCCAGACGTACTGCTGCTCGACGAACCGCTGAGCGGGCTCGACGTCGCCGCGGCGGCGGCCATCCGCGCCGTGCTGCGCAACGCGGTCACCCGCAGCAGCTGCGCGGTAATCCTGATAACCCACGACCTGTTGGACGTGTTCATCCTGGCCGATCGGGTGATGGTGCTCGAGTCCGGCAAGATCGCCGAGATCGGTCCGGTGGCCGATGTGCTCGCCGCGCCGCGCAGTCATTTCGGGGCCCGCATCGCGGGCATCAACCTGGTCAACGGAACAATCGGAGCCGACGGCTCGCTGCACACCCGCTCCGGCACACGCTGGCACGGAATCCCGGCTCAGGAGCTCGACAGCGGGCAGGACGCCGTCGCGGTATTCCCTCCTACGGCGGTGGCAGTGTATCGAGAGCCGCCGCATGGCAGCCCACGCAATTGCATTGAGCTGACCGTCGCGGAGCTGGGCATCCGCGGATCCGCCGTCTTGGTGCGTGGGCAGGAACAACCCGACGGTGCGCCAGGCCTGGCCGCGGACATCACCGTCGACGCCGCCGCCGAGCTGCAACTCACGCCCGGAGAGAACGTGTGGTTCTCCGTCAAAGCTCATGAAGTGGCGCTGTATCCGGCAGCGCAGCGGCACGTCCACTCCTGAGTGGTCCGATGAACCGCGCGGACCCACGGCAGGTTGCGCATCCGCAACATCGGAAAAACGCTTCGCATCGTCAGCAAGGCACCCTTGCGTCACAGCCGTAACACGGTAGGTTCGTCGCCATGGACCAGGTGGACCCGATCTCGACACGTCGCAAAGGTCTGTGGGCGACGCTGGCGATCGCCACGGTGACCAGTGCCAGTGCCGTCACCATCGCGTTGCCGGCGACCTCGAGCGCTGATCCCGAGACCCCAACCCCGGTCCCGGCAACCACGACAGCGCCCCCACCCGCGCCGCCTCCGGCCGCCCAGGGGCCGGGTGGGCCTCCGGCGCCGGGCGACCCGAACGCGGCACCGCCGCCACCGGCAGCGGCACCGCCGCCGCCGGTCGACCCGAACGCACCCCCACCGCCGGCAGTCGACCCGAACGCCGGCCGGATCACCAACGCCGTCGGTGGATTCAGCTTCGTCCTTCCCGCCGGCTGGGTGGAGTCAGACGCTTCCCACCTCGACTACGGCTCGGCGCTGCTCAGCAAGGCGACCGGACAGCCGCCTATGCCCGGTCAGCCGCCACCGGTTGCTAACGACACTCGTATCGTGTTGGGCCGGCTGGACCAAAAGCTTTACGCCAGTGCCGAAGCCAACAACGCCAAGGCCGCGGTCCGACTTGGCTCGGACATGGGTGAGTTCTTCATGCCATATCCCGGCACGCGGATCAACCAGGAAGCCACCCAGCTCACCGGCACCAAAGGGATCACTGGAAGCGCGTCGTACTACGAGGTCAAGTTCAGCGATCCAAGCAAACCGAACGGCCAGATCTGGGCGGGCGTCGTCGGATCATCCGCGGCCAGCACGCCGCAGCGCTGGTTTGTGGTGTGGCTCGGGACCGCGAACGACCCGGTGGACAAGGGTGCGGCCAAGGCGCTGGCCGAGTCGATCCAGCCCTGGGCAGCCGCGCCCCCGGCTCCGGGAGCCCCCGCACCGGCCCCTGGTGCACCGCCGCCTGCCCCGGCTCCTGGCGCACCGGCGCCGGCTCCGGCACCAGGCCAGGCGCCGGCAGCAGAAGCTACTCCTACGCCGACCCCGACGCCACAGCGGACCTTACCGGCTTGACCTGCTAGGCCGGGTTAGGCGCATCGTCGTCAATTCGGCACTCAATTCGTTACGCAAACGGCGTATACCGAAATCACGGCCCAATATCTGGGCTGAGCTTTGCCAGCGAATGCAAGGAGACCCGCATGGACGTCATGGCAGCAACCGAAATTCTTGCCCGCTCGACGACCCTGACCAGCGTCGGGTGGATCGGCTACATCATCATCGGCGGTATCGCAGGCTGGATCGCCAGCAAGATCGTCAAAGGCGGCGGATCCGGCATTCTGATGAACATCGTGATCGGCATCGTCGGCGCATTGATCGGCGGATTTTTGCTGAGCTTCTTCGTCAACACCGCGTCCGGCGGCTGGTGGTTCACCTTGTTCACGGCAGTTCTCGGCTCGGTGATCTTGCTCTGGATCGTCGGCATGGTGCGAAGAACCTAACCGGCCTAATCCGTTGCGGCCGTAGCGGCATGATGGAGTGATGGCTCCAGCTGCGAATACGACGATGCGTGCGTGGCGGGTGCGTCGGCCCGGGCCGATGGACACCGGCCCGCTGGAGCGTGTCACCACCGAAGTGCCGCGCCCTGGGCCGTCCGAATTACTGGTGGCCGTGCACGCATGCGGTGTCTGCCGCACCGACTTGCACGTCACCGAGGGTGATCTTCCCGTGCACCGCGAGCGGGTGACTCCCGGCCACGAGGTCGTGGGTGAGGTCGTCCAGGTGGGCGCTGACGCCGGTGACGGGTTCGACGTGGGGGACCGGGTAGGCATCGCCTGGCTGCGCCACACCTGCGGTGTGTGCAAGTACTGCCGTCGGGGCAATGAGAACCTGTGCCCCGAGTCCCGCTACACCGGCTGGGATGCCGACGGTGGGTACGCCGAATTCGCTACGGTCCCTGCGGCTTTCGCGCACCATCTGCCGAGCGGTTACAGCGACAGCGAGCTTGCGCCGTTGTTGTGCGCCGGCATCATCGGATACCGCTCGCTGCTGCGCGCCGAGCTGCCGCCGGGTGGCCGGCTGGGTATCTACGGCTTCGGCGGCAGCGCCCACATCACCGCGCAGGTTGCGTTGGCGCAAGGCGCCGAGGTGCACGTGATGACCCGCGGGGCTCGGGCCCGTGAGCTGGCGTTGGAACTCGGCGCCGCGTCGGCTCAAGGCGCCGCCGATCCGCCGCCGGTGCCGCTGGATGCCGCAATCCTGTTCGCCCCGGTCGGTGACCTGGTGCTGCCGGCGTTGGAGGCGCTGGACCGCGGCGGCACCTTGGCGATCGCCGGGATTCACCTGTCCGATATCCCGAGCCTGAACTACCAACGTCACTTGTTTCAGGAGCGCCAAATCCGGTCGGTCACCTCGAACACCCGAGCCGATGCGCGCGCGTTCCTTGACTTCGCGGGCCAGCATCACATCGAGGTGACCACGCCGGAATACCCGCTCGCACAAGCCGATCAAGCGCTGACCGATCTGGCCGGCGGGCGCATCGCCGGCGCCGCCGTGCTGCTGGTGTAACCGGGCGGCTCAGTTCAGGCTCAGGTCGACAGATGCCAGACGACTGCAGCGGCCAGGGCGCCCAGCCCGTTCAGTGACCAATGCAGCGCAATCGGCGCGATCAGGCTGCCGCTGCGGCGGCGCAACCAGCTGAAGACGAATCCGGCTGTCCCGGTGGCCAACACCGCCAGAGTCACCCCGGCAAGCATCCCGACGAAACCTCCGCCGAACAGTCGGGTGAACCCGACATTGTTGCTCGTCAACCCTAGCGACGTGGCGACGTGCCAAAGACCGAACAACAGCGAGCCCACCAATGCGACGCCGCGAAATCCCCAGGCTCGATTCAGCGCCCCGTGCAGTACACCCCGAAACGCCAGCTCCTCGGGGATAACGGTTTGCAGCGGAATGATGAGCATCGAGGCGATCAGCGCGCCGGAGATCGTCGCGTAGTGATTGTTCATGAACATCGGCCGCGTCATCGGTAGCAGCACACCGACTGCGATGACCGACGCCACGACGGCCACGGCCGCCAGCGCATAACCGAGCCCGGACTTCCAGTGTTCGCGGCCCAGACCTAGGTCGGCCCAGTCCAGACCGTTGGCCCGCATCAAGAGCACCAGACCGACGGCGGCGGCCGGGACGGTGGCGATGCTCGCCCAGGGCGTGGTGAAGTGCGCGATCAAGTCGGTGAGCGCCAGTACCACGACCACGACAGCGATGTCGAGGTGGATCCGGAGCCGGTGCAGCGCCGAAAGCTGCGACACCACCGGATGGGGATGAACGGCATCAAAAGCGGCGTGGTCGGGCATCCTCGCCGAGTCTACCTGCGGGTCGCCGGCGTCCCGCTCACTTCGACTGCCGTGACTCCCAGGTCCAGCCGGCAATCTGCGGGTCGTCCTCACCGTGCTCGCGGGTGTAGCGGCGTGCGGCCAGGCGCGCGTCGAACATCCGTTGACGCAGCACGGCAGCCCTGCTAGCCAGACCGTCCACCCGGTCGATCACGTCCATGACCAGGTGGAAGCGGTCGAGCTCGTTCAGCATCACCATGTCGAACGGTGTGGTCGTGGTGCCTCGTTCTTTGAATCCCCGCACGTGAAGCTGGTGGTGACCAGCGCGGCTATAGGTGAGCCGGTGGATCAGCCACGGATAGCCGTGGTAGGCGAAGATGACCGGCTTGTCAGACGTGAACAACGCGTCGAATTCCTTGTCGGGCAAACCGTGCGGGTGCTCGGAGTCCGGCTGCAGGCGCATGAGGTCGACAACATTGATCACCCGCACCGCCAAATCGGACAGCTCTCGTCGCAGGATGTCAGCGGCCGCCAGGGTCTCCAGCGTCGGGATATCCCCGGCGCAGGCAAGCACCACATCGGGTTCGCCGCCGGCTGTGCTGGCCCACTCCCAGATCCCCAGCCCCCGGGTGCAGTGCAGGATCGCTTCCTCCATCGACAGGTAGGCCAGCGCCGGCTGCTTGCCGGCAACGACCACGTTGATGTAGTCACGGCTGCGCAGGCAGTGGTCTGCCACCGACAACAGCGTGTTGCCGTCCGGCGGCAGATAGACCCGCACGACCTCGGCACGCTTGTTGGCGACCAGGTCGATGAATCCCGGATCCTGGTGAGATGCGCCGTTGTGGTCCTGACGCCACACATGGGAGCTCAGCAGGTAATTGAACGACGCGATCGGCTGCCGCCAGGGCAGTTCGCGGCTGGTGGACAGCCATTTCGCGTGCTGGTTGAACATCGAGTCGACGATGTGCACGAACGCCTCGTAACAGTTGAACAGACCGTGGCGCCCAGTCAGCAGATAGCCCTCGAGCCAGCCTTGGCATAGGTGCTCGGACAGCACCTCCATCACGCGGCCGTCGGGCGCGAGGTGTTCGTCGTCGGGACCGATCGCGGAGAGCCACACCTTGTCGGTCGCCCCGTAGACGGCGTCCAGTCGATTGGAGGCCGTTTCGTCGGGTCCCAACAGGCGGAACCGGTCCCCGTTGCGGGCGATGACGTCC
>DATIOT010000315.1:0-2178 GCA_035472875.1 Mycobacterium sp. | reverse complement strand
CGTCGGCCAATTCGATCGACACTGCCGTGGGGCTCACCGGCACGATCCGCGCCCGCACCGCCGCCGCACCCGCGGCATGCAACGATACCTGCTGCCAGGAGAACGGCACCAATACCGAGCCCGCATCAACCCCCATGCCCTCGGCACCGTTGGAGGCCAAGATCACCGCGTGCAATGCCGCGTCCAGCATCACCGGGTGGACCCCGAACCCGGCCACGGAGACCCCGGCGTCAGGGGGCAGCGTCACTTCGGCGAACAGTTCATCGCCACGACGCCACATCGCGGTCAGGCCCCGGAACGCGGGCCCGTACCCATACCCACGCTCAGCCAGCTGCTCGTACCCATCGCCAACATCGACCGGGACCGCACCCACCGGCGGCCACGCCGACAGATCCGCGCTGGGCTCCACCGAGCCTGCCCGCAGCACGCCCTCGGCGTGCAACAGCCAGCCGGAACCGGCATCGGCGCGCGAAAACACCGACACCGCACGAGCAGAAGACTCATCGGGGCCACCGACCACTACCTGCACCGCCACCGAACCTGAGGCCGGCAACACCAGTGGCGCAGCTAAATTCAGCTCGTCAACGACTCCGCAGCCCACCTCGTCGCCGGCGCGGATCGCCAACTCCACAAACCCCGCGCCGGGAAACAGCACCACGCCTCCGACGGCGTGGTCGGCCAACCAGCCCTGCGCGCTGGGCGACAACCGGCCCGTGAGAACCACCCCGCCCGAGGCCGGCAGCTCCACCACCGCGCCCAGCAGCGCGTGCTCGCTGGCGGCCAGCCCCAGACCCTCAGCATCGGCCGCAGCACCCTCGCCGGAGAGCCAAAACCGCCGCCGTTCAAAGGCATACGTGGGCAGTTCCACGAAATCGGCCTTGCCGAGTGCGCCACGCCAGTCCACATCCATGCCGGCGACAAACCCTTGCGCGACCGCGTTCGTCAGGGTCGCAGGCTCTGGGCGGTTCTTACGCAGTGCCGACATTGTCAGCACCGGGGCGTCCGGCAGCGATTCTTCGATCGATGCCATCAGACCGCTGCTAGGCCCTACTTCGAGGAAACGGCTTCCCCCGGCTGAGTGCACGAGGCGGACACTGTCGCCGAACCGCACCGCTTCGCGCGCGTGCCGCTTCCAGTACGCTGCGGACGCAAAGTCGTCTCCGGCCAGTTGCCCGGTCACGTTCGATACAATCGGGATGCTGGGCTTCCCAATGGTGAGCGCGGCAGCAATCGTTCCGAATTCGTCGATCATCGGATCCATCAACGGGGAATGGAAGGCGTGGGAGACGGCCAGTTGGTGCACTCGGCGGCCGTCAGCGCGGAGTTGGTCCGCGATTGCGGTCACCGCGTCTTCGGCGCCCGAGATCACTACCGAGGCTGGTCCGTTGACCGCAGCAATGCCGACCCCGGTGGTCAGCAGCGGCCGCACTTCTTCTTCGGTGGCCTGAATGGCGATCATCGCCCCGCCCGCCGGCAGAGCCTGCATGAAACGGCCACGGGCGGCCACCAGCACCGCCGCGTTCTCCAGCGACAGGACGCCGGCGACGTGTGCCGCCGACAACTCGCCGATCGAGTGGCCCATCACGAAGTCGGGGCGCACACCCCAGGATTCGAGTAGTCGGAACAAGGCAACTTCCACGGCGAACAGCGCAGGCTGTGCGAATTCGGTGGTGTTCAACAGGGTTTCGTCGTGACCCCACATCACTTCGCGCAGTGGGCGCAGCAGATGCCGATCCAGTTCACCCACGACGGTGTTGAACGTCTCGGCGAATACCGGGTATCCGGCGTGCAATCCCATTCCCATGCCCAGTGATTGGGAGCCCTGGCCGGGGAAGACGAACACGGTCTTGCCCGCCGACGCCGCCGTCCCGCGAATGACCGAGCCACCCAGGTCATCGTTAGCCAGCTCATCCAGCCCGGCCAGCAACTGGTCCCGATCACCACCAACGACGACCGCCCGATGCTCAAAGGTCGAACGGCCCGCCAACGACCACCCCACATCGGCAACATCAGACTCACCATGAGCGCGTACATGCTCGGCCAACCGCGCGGCCTGAGATCTCAACGCCGACGCCGACTTCGCCGACACCGCCCACGGCACCACGGGCAGTTTGGGACCGTCCACGACGCCCTCGGGCCTGGCGGGCTTCTCGACCGGGACTGCCTCGACAATCACAT
>DATIOT010000314.1:0-2325 GCA_035472875.1 Mycobacterium sp. | reverse complement strand
GGGCCATGAAATTGCGGCGCAAGACCGGGCTCGGCCTGGGCGTTACCTGCGGCCAGCCTCAAACCGGCCAGACCCAAACCGCCGGACACCAACAGTGCCGTTGCTAACCCTGCGATTCCTAGCCCCGGTCATTCACGGGGTTGTTGACGGCGTTCGCTTGGGAGAGTGGCGCCAGCTTCGTCGTTGGGGCAGCTCTGATCGTCGGCTGGCGCTGCCGGTCTGCGGTTCTCCGGGTTCCTCGGGTGGTGGGTGGACGGTGGTCAGGCGCGTTGTGGGATGGCGGCGATGCGGGCGAAGACGCCGACGAGGTCCTCAACCCAGGGCCAGGAGGCCGGCAGCCGTAGGTGTCGGCGTCGGGCGCTGCGGGTCAGCCGGGCCGGGACGTGCAGCAGTCGGTAGCGCAGTGCTTTGGGTTCGGCCTTGGCCAGGTCATTGCTCAGGGCGAGCAGGCGTAGCCAGGCGATGAGGTCGGCGGCGATCGCGACGGCGGTCAACCAGGCCGTGTTGATCTGGTAGTCCCGTGATGGGAATCGGTTCAGGCCCGTGTCTTTGGCGTGGCGGATGCGGTCTTCGACGCGGGCATGAGCACGGTGACGAGCCTCCAGAAACGCCAGCTGCCCGGTCGATGTGTTGGTGACGAACGCCTGATACCGCCAGCCGTCGGCTTCCTCGAAGATCGACAGTTGGGCGCCGGGATGAGGGCGCTCACGTCGCACGATGACCCGCATACCGGGCGGCCACCGCGACAGATCCAAAAGACCGGACAGTTCGGCGACGTCACCACCGGTACGCACTGCTCCGTCGGCATCCAACGCCGGGGTCCAGACCGTGGTGGGCACCAGCATGATCGCTTGACGCACGGCCTCGGTGATCGCGAACCCGACCGAGTACTGCACCCGGCGACCCCGGATCTGGTTCAGCGCGCTCAGCCAGTCCAACAGGCCGTGGGAGGCCCCCGCGCCATCGGCACGGACCAACAGATTCTTGCGGTGGGCTCGGGGGATCTGAGCGATCGCCGCGGCCAGCACGTCAATGTGATCGGCGGTGGTGTTGGACCCGGCATTGCCTGGACGCAGCCGAGCGGCCAGCATCTCGGTGGTGTTGTCACACCACACCCCGATCGGATGAAACCCGAAGCTGCCCTTGAACGTCGGCGCCGCCGACTGTTTCTCACTGTGGGCCACCACGATCGTGGCGTCTACATCGAGCACCACCACCTCACCCAGATCGGTATCGGCGACCCGCGAGGCCGGCAGCCCTCCAGGCAACAGTGACCACACCTGGCGGCGCACCCGGGCGCGGGCCTTCTCGACCCGCGCCAACCGCGCGGGGGTCAGTTCGTTCAGGGTCCGCCACACCGTCGGCGCCGAGGCCACCGACCCCAGTAGCGGTGACTGGTGGCGCAGCACGTCGATATCGCTGATCGCCTCACCACCATCGGCGAGCATGACGGCCACATCGGCAAGTACCTGGCCCCGGTCATGGCGCGGGGAAAACGAGTCCCGCGCCAGCGCCGCCGACAGCGTGGCACTCAAGCCCGTCCGATCGGCCAACAGCCGCAGCCCAGCGCTACCGGCATGGGCCACCACGCCGGTCCCGTCACCAGATACCGACAACCCGGCCGACCACGAAGTACGCTTCACCTACGGAGTGCCTTCCAGCTGGGAAATCTTGAACCGTCGCAAGTACAAGAATCCCCTGCCGGACAGGCACTTCCGTGCATCTACACGCCGACAACCCCAATCACCCGTGAACGATCCGGGTTAGATGCTGGCGGAATCTTCTTCCGGCGCTCGTCGTTTATTCGCCGTTTACGAGCTGAGAGCAACGAGAATCAGCGGTATTCGTTGGCAAGTCTGAAGATTCGAAAATTGGTGCACTGCAACCGTTAACGGCATCTTGAATGTCAGCGACGTTCTCGGCGTAGAGGTGCACCTGGTTGTCATCTGGCGGAGCTGACCGTCGCCCTTTCAGGCTGAGGTCTGCTGAGCCCACGGTTGTTGGCGGCCTCACCTGGCGTTTTGCGTCAACAACCTTGCTTTCAGCGCGTATTCAAGCTCGGACGACGACAGCCCGAGCAGTCGACGGGCCACCGCCAGCTGCTGGATCTTCTGCGTGCCCTCGTGGTCAGAGGGTGGACAGGTCGACTTTCGGCTTCCAGCCGCTCGTGGGCGAGCTCTCACCGGAGGAGGGATGGAGGAGTCTCGACCTCCTCAAGAAGACCATGCCGCGGCTCAAGTGGTCGAGATGCCCGAGCTGCTCACGACGGTCGCGGCACCTGCAGCCGGTCAGACCATCTCGGGGACACGCAGGTGTGCAACCGCC
>DATIOT010000313.1:0-5526 GCA_035472875.1 Mycobacterium sp. | reverse complement strand
GCTGGTCAGCAGGATTCTCCTGACGTTGCTGTGGTCACCAATGCCGTCTTCGTAGGTGGGCTCCTCCAGCACCGACCGGAACTTGATCTCGGTGAAGTCCTTGATGTCGCTGACCGCGGCCTTGTTGCGCAACATCGCCTTCGGCGTGCACACGCTCAGCGGGCGCTGGATACCGTCCAGGGCATGCCGACGCAACAAGTGGAAGTAGTTCGATGGGGTCGAGGGCACCGCAATTGTCATCGAACCCTCTGCCCAAAGCTGCAGGAAGCGTTCGATCCGGCCGGAGGTGTGGTCGGGCCCCTGCCCCTCGTGTCCGTGCGGCAGCAGCAGCACCACGTTGGACAACTGGCCCCACTTCGCCTCGCCGGAGCTGATGAACTCATCGATGATCGACTGCGCGCCGTTGACGAAGTCGCCGAACTGCGCCTCCCACAGGACGACCGCGTCCGGGTTGCCCACGGTGTAGCCGTACTCGAAGCCGACAGCGGCGTACTCCGACAGTGGTGAGTCGTAGACCAGGAACTTGCCGCCGGTGGGGCTGCCATCCAGGTTGGTCGCCAGCAACTGCAACGGCGTGAACTCCTTGCCGGTGTAGCGGTCGATGATCACCGAATGTCGCTGGGAGAAGGTGCCGCGCCGGGTGTCTTGGCCCGACAGCCGCACCAGCTTGCCTTCGGCCACCAGCGAACCCAGAGCCAGCAGCTCACCGAAGGCCCAGTCGATCTTGCCTTCGTAAGCCATCTCCCGGCGCCTCTCCAGTACCGGTTGCACGCGCGGGTGCACGGAGAAACCCTCTGGTACCGCCAGGAATGCGTCGCCGATGCGGGACAGCAGCGCTTTGTCCACCGCGGTGGACAGCCCCGCGGGGACAAGCTGATCGGACTCCACCGATTCGCTCGGCAGCGCGCCGTGCTTCTCCAGCTCACGGACCTCGTTGAACACCCGTTCCAGCTGCCCCTGGTAGTCGCGCAGCGCGTCCTCGGCTTCCTTCATCGAGATGTCGCCGCGGCCGATCAGGGCTTCGGTGTAGCTCTTGCGGGCCCCACGCTTGGTGTCGACAACGTCGTACATGGCGGGGTTGGTCATCGACGGATCGTCGCCCTCGTTATGTCCGCGCCGGCGGTAGCACAGCATGTCGATGACGACGTCCTTCTTGAACTTCTGCCGGAAGTCCACGGCCAGCCGCGCCATCCACGCGCAGGCTTCCGGGTCGTCGCCGTTGACGTGGAAGATCGGCGCCCCGATCATCTTGGCGACATCGGTGCAGTACTCGCTGGACCTGGAGTACTCCGGTGCGGTAGTGAAGCCGATCTGGTTGTTGACGATGATGTGGATGGTGCCGCCGACGCGATAACCGGGCAGCAGCGCCATGTTCAGCGTCTCGGCGACCACACCCTGGCCGGCGAAGGCGGCATCCCCGTGCAGCATCATCGGCACCACCGAGAAGCCGTCTTCGCTGTCGCCTTTGTCCAGCAGGTCCTCCTTGGCCCGGACCAGACCCTCCAGCACTGGGTCGACGGCTTCCAGGTGTGACGGGTTGGCGGTCAGCGATACCTGAATGTCGTTGTCGCCGAACATCTGCAGATACACCCCGGTCGCGCCGAGGTGGTACTTGACGTCACCGGAGCCGTGCGCCTGCGCCGGGTTCAGGTTGCCCTCGAACTCGGTGAAGATCTGCGAGTACGGCTTGCCCACGATGTTGGCCAGCACGTTGAGCCGGCCGCGGTGCGGCATTGCGATGACCACTTCGTCCAGGCTGTGCTCGGCGCACTGGTCGATCGCCGCGTCCATCATCGGGATCACGCTTTCGGCGCCTTCCAGCGAGAACCGCTTCTGACCGACGTACTTGGTCTGCAGGAAGGTTTCAAAGGCCTCGGCGGCGTTGAGCTTGCTCAGGATGTATTTCTGTTCGGCCACAGTCGGTTTGACGTGCTTGGTCTCGACCCGCTGTTGCAGCCACTCCTGTTGTTCGGGTTCCAGGATGTGGGTGTACTCGATGCCGATGTGGCGGCAGTAGGCGTCGCGCAGCAGGCCCAAGACGTCGCGCAGCTTTTTGTATTCACAACCGGCAAAGCCGTTGACTTTGAACACCCGATCGAGATCCCAGAGCGTCAGGCCGTGGGTCAGCACCTCGAGATCTGGGTGGCTGCGGAACCGGGTTTTGTCCAAACGCAGCGGATCGGTGTCGGCCATCAGATGCCCGCGGCTGCGGTACGCCGCGATCAACTCCATCACGCGAGCGGTCTTGTCGACGATCGAGTCCGGGTTGTCGGTGCTCCAGCGCACCGGCAGGTACGGGATGCTCAGCTCGCGGAAGATCTCGTCCCAGAAGCTGTCCGAGAGCAGCAATTCGTGGATGGTGCGCAGGAAGTCACCGGATTCCGCACCCTGGATGATGCGGTGGTCATAGGTCGAGGTCAGGGTGATCAGCTTGCCGATACCCAATTCGGCGATACGCTCAGCGCTGGCTCCCTGAAACTCGGCGGTGTATTCCATGGCGCCCACGCCGATGATGGCGCCCTGGCCGGCCATCAGTCTGGGCACCGAGTGCACGGTGCCGATGGTGCCGGGGTTGGTCAGCGAAATCGTCACGCCGGCAAAGTCTTCGGCGGTCAGCTTGCCGTCGCGGGCGCGACGAACGATGTCTTCGTACGCGGTGACGAATTGCGCGAATCGCATGCTTTCGCAGCGCTTGATTCCGGCCACCACCAGGGAACGCTTGCCGTCTTTGCCCTGCAGGTCGATTGCCAGGCCCAGGTTGGTGTGGGCCGGTGTGACTGCGGTGGGCTTGCCCTCGACGTCGGCGTAGTGCCGATTCATGTTCGGGAACTTCTTGACCGCCTGCACCAGTGCGTATCCCAGCAAGTGGGTGAAGGAGATTTTGCCGCCCCGATTGCGCTTGAGCTGGTTGTTGATGACGATCCGGTTGTCGATCAGCAGCTTGGCTGGAATCGCCCGGACGCTGGTCGCCGTCGGCACGTCCAGCGACGCGGACATGTTCTTGACGACGGCTGCGGCGGCGCCGCGCAGTACCTGCAACTCGTCCCCTTCAGCCGGCGGGGGGGTGGCGGCTTTGGCGGGTGGTGCGGTGGTCGCGCCGTTGCCGGCTGCGGAAGTGCTTGCGGTATCCGCGGGCCTGGAGGGTGCAGTAGTTCCAGCGGACGGCTCGGCTTCCGCGGCCGGCGTTGCTTGCGAGGCGACCGCAGCGGCCTGCCCGTCAGTGGTACTCGCGGCCTCCTGGGTTGATTGGGAGGTTGGTTCGGGGTTGTAGTCAACCAGGAACTCGTGCCAGCTCGGATCCACCGACGAGGGGTCGTCGCGGAACTTGCGGTACATTTCCTCGACCAGCCATTCGTTTTGCCCGAATGGTGAACTTATGTTGCTCACGGCCGCTGTTCGCCTCAATTCCTTTGTTTTGCAAGCGCATTGCGCTGCGCCTGCTACTTCTTGCACCTCGGTTGACGGCGTACCTCACACCCGTGGCGCTCCTCAACGTTTCCGCCCCCATAAAGGCTAACGCTTCCCCGGCAATTCGCCAGAGAGACGGAGAACCGGGGTCCGACTGGCTTTTAGCCGGCTTCGTGGACCGGCGGTAGCACGTGCAGGGTGCCTGGCCAGCGCGCCGGCGGGACGCCGAATGCCTGGCGGGCGTTGCGGACGATCTTCTTGCCCACTATGCGATTGCCAGCGCCGCCGACCGCGGCGCCGATGCCGACCGGCAGCATTTTGCCGAACATCAGCGCGCCACGTCGCACGGTATACCGCTTGACGAAGTACTTGAGCATCCGCGCGTTCAACCGCCCCAACGTCGACAGCGGCAGGGAGGCCATGCCCTCGGCCAGCCAGCCACCGTTGGTGCGCCCTGGACCGATCAGTTCGGCGATGGCACGCCTGCTGTCGTCCCCGACCAGGACGGAAAGCACCAGAGCGCGGCGCCGTTCGCGGTGGTCGACTGGGATGTTGTACACCACGGCGTTCGCCAGCACGAAGACCGTGGTGGCCTCGAGGAAGAACACCGTTTCCCCGGCGCCCGCCGACATCGCCGCCAACGTCCCGACCCCGGGAAATGTCGCCGCCGACCCCACCGCTGCGCCGCTGGCCGTCAACACGGCCAGGTAGCGCTTTTCCAGCTTGGCGACGATCTCAGCCGGGCTGGCACCGGGGTGCGCCCGTCGCAGTCGGGCCACGTAGGCCTCTGCAGCGGGGCCCTGAATCCGCGAGCTACGCTCGATGACCTGCGCCAATGCACGCGCGGACGCTTTGGGCCGACCGTTCGTGGTGGTCGGCAGCGAATCCGGCGCAGATCTACCTTCGGACCTGTGCTCGGGCATGCTCCAAGACCTACTCCCTGACCTGTTGCGTCGGGCCCGCATATTGCCCCTCCTGCTAATGGCGTTCCTTTTAGGCTAACGCGCGTTTTGCTGAACGCGGATTGAGCAGGAAAGCTTCCGCGTTATCCGTCCCGCATTCGGTCCGCGGCTGCGCAGCCAATCGCCCCACCCGGAATAATGCAGGCTGGGTACAGGTCGGTGACGACGCGGGCCATTTGTCGGCCCTAGTAGGGGACTCAGCAGCGGTGCGGTGCGTCACACGCGCTCACGGGGGGTACGCAGGTCGATCAGATAAGGCCCGATCGGGCCGAATGGGACCGGACAACATCGTCGAGAGCTGAAACGAGGTGAGTAAATGACCACGGCGACGCCCCCGCCGGCCGGGGGAACCCGGCGCGCAGGGCCGAGTCGTGCCGACCGCACCAAGCGGTGGAAGTTCACCTCCCTGTCAAACCCATCGCACTCCGGAAACCCCTGGAACGCGCTATGGGCGATGATGATCGGCTTCTTCATGATCATGGTCGACTCGACCATCGTCGCCATCGCCAACCCGACCATCATGGCCGACTTGCATGCCGGGTACGACACCGTGGTCTGGGTGACCAGCGCCTACCTGCTCGGGTACGCGGTGGTGTTGCTGGTGGCCGGCCGGCTGGGTGACCGGTTCGGCACCAAGAACCTCTACCTGACGGGTCTGGTGGTTTTCGCAACCTCGTCGCTGTGGTGCGGGCTGTCAGGCAGTGCCGCCATGCTGATCACCGCTCGCGTCGTGCAAGGCATCGGCGCAGGGGTGCTCACCCCGCAGACCTTGTCGACGATCACCCGGATCTTCCCGCCAGAGCGGCGCGGTGTTGCGGTCAGTCTGTGGGGTGCCACCGCCGGCGTCGCCACTCTAGTGGGGCCGTTGGCCGGCGGTGCGCTTGTCGACGGGCTGGGTTGGGAGTGGATTTTCTTCGTCAACGTCCCCATCGGCATCATTGCGCTGGGGATGGCAGTTTGGCTGGTGCCGGTGCTGCCGACCCAGGCGCACCGATTCGACCTGGTCGGCGTGGCGCTGTCCGGGGTAGGCATGTTTTTGATCGTCTTCGGGCTGCAACAGGGCCAGGCCGCTCACTGGGAACCCTGGATCTGGGCGATGATCGTCGCCGGCGTCGGCTGCATGTCGGTGTTCGTCTACTGGCAGGCCGTCAACACC
>DATIOT010000312.1:0-2262 GCA_035472875.1 Mycobacterium sp. | reverse complement strand
TGCAGATGGTTTCGGCATGCTCGACCGAACTGTTCGTCGGGCCGCCGGACGCGCCGCTGCAGCTGGCACGTGTCACCGTTGCCGGGGTGGCCGAGCCGACGCTGCTCCGGATCGACGGGGACGGCCTGAGGGGGGAGGCGGTCGCCGACATCGGCGACGAGGTCGTCGAGGTCCCGGTCACGGTGGACCGTCCGATCGTCGGTCAGCGGCGAGCCGCACGAGTGCACGTTGGGCGCGCCGGCACGCCGTTCGAGTTCACCGTGGCCGAGCCTGGGTGGACGATGTACATGGTCAGCCACTTCCACTACGACCCGGTGTGGTGGAACACGCAGGGCGCCTACACCAGCGAGTGGCGAGAAGACCCGCCGGGGCGTGCCCGGCAGACCAACGGCTTCGAACTGGTGCACGCGCATCTGGAGATGGCTCGCCGAGAGCCTGAGTACAAATTCGTTTTGGCCGAGGTGGATTACCTCAAGCCCTACTGGGACACCCGGCCCGAGGACCGCGCTGACCTACGCCGCTTCCTCGCCGAGGGCCGCGTCGAGGTGATGGGCGGCACCTACAACGAACCCAACACCAACCTCACCGGCCCGGAAACGACCATCCGAAACCTGGTGCACGGTATAGGTTTTCAACGCGACGTGCTGGGTGCTGATCCGGCCACCGCATGGCAGCTCGACGTGTTCGGCCACGACCCGCAATTCCCCGGAATGGCCGCCGACGCCGGCCTGACCTCGAGTTCGTGGGCCCGAGGACCACACCACCAGTGGGGCCCGGCCCAGGGCGGCTCGGAAGGTGGCGGGGTCGACCGCATGCAGTTCTGCAGCGAATTCGAATGGATCTCGCCGTCCGGCCGCGGCCTGCTCACCCACTACATGCCGGCGCATTATTCGGCGGGCTGGTGGATGGACTCCTCAGCCTCGCTGGCCGAGGCCGAGGAAGCCACCTATGCGCTGTTCGACCAGCTCAGGAAGGTCGCGCTGACCCGCAATGTGCTGCTGCCCGTCGGCACCGACTACACCCCGCCGAACAAGTGGGTCACCGAGATCCACCGCGACTGGGCCTCGCGCTACACCTGGCCGCGATTCGTGTGCGCACTGCCGCGGGAGTTCTTCGCGGCGGTGCGTGCCGAACTGGCCGAGCGGGGGCGTGCGCCATCGCCGCAAACCCGCGACATGAACCCGATCTACACCGGCAAGGACGTGTCCTACATCGACACCAAACAAGCCAACCGGGCCGCCGAGAACGCCGTCCTGGACGCCGAGCGTTTCGCGGTGTTCGCCGCGCTGCTGACCGGCGCCGAATACCCGCAGGCCGCCTTGGCCAAGGCGTGGGTGCAGCTGGCGTACGGCGCACACCACGACGGCATCACCGGCTCGGAGTCCGACCAGGTCTACCTGGACCTGCTGACCGACTGGCGCGATGCGTGGGAGCTGGGCAGCGCGGGCCGCGACAACTCGCTGGCGTTGCTGTCCAGCGCGGTCGACATTCCCGAACATTCGGTCGTGGTGTGGAATTCGCTGACACACCAGCGCACCGACATCGTCACCGCCCGGCTTGACTCGCCGGTTGGCGCAGCGGTGCGGGTGCTCGACCCCGACGGCTCCGAGCTGCCCACACACGTCGAGCACGACGGCCGGACGGTCACCTGGTTGGCGAGCAATGTGCCGTCGCTGGGCTGGCGGGCCTATCGGCTGGTCCCCGCTGACGACGCGGCCGGCTGGGCGCCGGTGCCTGGGTCGGAGATCGCCAACGAGCACTACCGGCTTGCCGTCGACCCGGCGCGTGGCGGGGCGGTTTCTTCCCTTGTTGAGCTGGTCCAGAGTCACCAGCTGATCGCAGCCGGTCGGGTCGGCAATGAGCTTGCTGTGTACGAGGAATACCCGGCGCACCCGACGCAGGGCGAGGGCCCGTGGCACCTACTGCCCAAAGGGCCGGTGGTGTGCTCATCGGAATCGGCCGCCCAGGTGCAGGCCTACCATGGCCCGCTCGGTCAGCGGCTCGCGGTGCACGGCGCCATCGGCACGCTGCTGCGCTACACACAAACCCTGACCCTGTGGCACGGCGTGGCGCGGGTGGACTGCCGCACCGCCATCGACGAGTTCACCGGGGAAGACCGATTATTGCGCCTGCGCTGGCCGTGTCCGGTTCCGGGTGCCATGCCGGTCAGCGAAGTGGGCGACGCCGTCATCGGGCGAGGTTTCGCGTTGCTGCATGACGGGTCCGAATCGGTGGACACGGCGCAGTACTTGTGGACGCTGG
>DATIOT010000311.1:0-10496 GCA_035472875.1 Mycobacterium sp. | reverse complement strand
GCGACGGCAGCGGCCTGCCCGCCGACGAGCATCTGGTGCCGGGGCGCGGAATGCAACCTACCGCCGAGGTGTGCCAGATGCTGGCCGGCAGCCACTTCTCAGGCCACGTCATCCTCGAGGTGTCCACGTCAAGCGCGCGTTCAGCCAACGAGCGCGAAGCCATGCTCGCCGAATCGTTGCAGTTCGCCCGCACGCATCTGATGCGGTGATCTCAGGAGACCTCCCAGGACTACCATGACGCGCTATTCACCGACGCAATGACGCTGCGGCAGGTTGACCCAGGCGTATACGAGGCGAGCTCGGTAAGCACTGGACCATCGGGCCCAAGGTGCACGGCGGCGCCATGCTCGCGCTGTGTGCCAACGCCGCCCGCACCGCCTGCGGCAGACAATCGGGCGGACTTGAACCGGTCGCGGTGTCGGCAAGCTTCCGGTGGGCACCCGATCCGGGGGTGATGCAGCTGGTGACGTCGATCCTTGCGTCCAGCCGCGCTGTTCGCGCTCATGTGCGGAGATCTGTCGGCGCCGGTGACCTTCGCCGTGGACCGCACCGGCTGGGCGCGACGGTTCAGCTCACCGCCAACTGGCGATGGTGCCCGCCGCTCGGTAGCCGCCCGTGTCTGCGATGCTTTCCGGCATGGCAAGAATCGCGATCATCGGTGGCGGCAGTATCGGCGAGGCATTGCTGTCGGGTCTGCTGCGCGCGGGGCGCCAGGTCAAAGACCTGGTGGTGGTCGAACGGATCCCCGAGCGCGCCAAGTACCTGGCGGACACCTATGCAGTGTTGGTGACGTCGGTGACCGATGCGGTCGAGAACGCGACGTTCGTCGTCGTCGCGGTGAAGCCTGCCGACGTCGACTCGGTAATGGGCGAGCTGGCCCGTGCGGCGGCTGCAGCGGAGAACGACAGCGCTGAGCAGGTGTTCGTCACCGTCGCGGCGGGGATCACGATCACGTACTTCGAGTCCAAGCTGCCAGCCGGAACGCCGGTGGTCCGGGCTATGCCGAACGCGGCGGCATTGGTGGGTGCGGGGGTAACCGCGCTGGCCAGGGGCCGTTTCGTCACTCCGCCACAGCTCGAGGAGGTTTCGGCCCTGTTCGACGCGGTCGGCGGTGTGCTGACGGTTCCGGAGTCTCAAATGGATGCAGTGACCGCACTGTCGGGGTCTGGGCCGGCGTATTTCTTTTTGATGGTCGAGGCCCTGGTGGACGCCGGTGTCGCGGCCGGTCTGAGCCGCCAGGTGGCCACCGACCTGACCGCACAGACCATGGCAGGGTCCGCAGCAATGCTGCTGGAACGGATGGATCTAGACCGGCGACCGGGCGAGGGTGAGGCGTTGGGGACCGGGGCGGACGCCACCGCGGCGCAACTGCGGGCGACGATTACTTCGCCCGGCGGTACGACCGCCGCTGCGCTGCGCGAACTCGAAAGAGGCGGACTACGGGTGGCTGTCGATGCGGCCGTTCAGGCCGCCAAAAAGCGCTCTGAGCAGCTAAGAATTACATCAGAATAATTCAAGAATTTTGAACTGATTGTCCCCCACCAGTACCAGTAACCCCACTAGTCCCGCTATTCTCCTTTTTGTATGCACGTGTGGGTGCCAACGGAGGGGAAGCCGCTGGCATTGCGCGAGCCTGACACGATTGGGTTGCGATGACGTCTACGAACGGGCCATCGGCGCGAGATTCCGCGGGGAAGCGGGACACCGGTTTAGTCGAAGGCCAGCCGGTCAGGACACAATTTCTCACCGTCGCCGAGGTGGCGGCCCTGATGAGGGTCTCCAAGATGACGGTTTACCGGCTGGTGCACAACGGCGAGTTGCCAGCGGTTCGGGTTGGGCGGTCCTTCCGGGTGCATGCGAAGGCCGTCCACGACATGCTGGAGACTTCGTACTTCGACGCGGGCTGAGCTCGTCGCGGTTCGTTTTTCAGCGCGGGGCCGTTTCGGCCTCGAAGCGTGTGGCGTAGCCTTTTGCGCGGTCACACGGCTGCACGTTTGGTATTTCATGCGGCTTGGCGGGTAAAGTGTCCGGGTCCTTTCTTCCAAGCCGGTTACGGGTCAGATAGCGGAGTTCATGGGTTCAGTAATCAAGAAGCGGCGCAAGCGCATGTCGAAGAAAAAGCACCGCAAGCTGCTGCGCCGCACCCGGGTGCAGCGTAGAAAACTTGGCAAGTAAGCCCCGCCCGGCTGAGTCCCGCCCGCACCGACCGTCACGCGGCCGTAATGCCGCTGCCTTAGTTGGCCGTTAGGCTGTGTGGGTGGATTCGTCGAGCGGGGAAGGTGCCGGAAAAGGCGGCACCGCGGCAGACACGATGCATTACCCCAAGGTTGTGCTGGTTACCGGCGCGTGCCGGTTTCTGGGCGGTTACCTGACTGCTCGACTTGCGCAGAACCCGCTGATCAAAGGGGTGATCGCGGTGGATGCGATCGCGCCGAGCAAGGACATGCTGCGTCGGATGGGTCGCGCCGAGTTCGTTCGCGCCGATGTTCGTAATCCATTTATCGCCAAAGTGATTCGAAACGGCGACGTCGACACGGTGGTGCACGCTGCGGCCGCGTCATACGCGCCGCGGTCTGGTGGTAGCGCAGCGCTCAAGGAACTCAACGTGATGGGCGCGATGCAACTTTTCGCGGCCTGCCAGAAAGCTCCCTCGGTCCGCCGCGTCGTGCTGAAGTCGACGTCTGAGGTTTACGGGTCGAGTGCACACGATCCGGTGATGTTCACCGAGGACAGCAGCAGCCGTCGGCCCTTCCGCGAGGGTTTCGGCAAAGACAGCCTCGACATCGAGGGTTACGTGCGGGGCTTGGGGCGGCGCAGGCCCGATATCGCGGTGACCATTCTGCGGCTGGCCAACATGATCGGCCCAGCGATGGACACGACGTTGTCGCGCTATCTAGCAGGGCCTTTCGTGCCGACGATGTTCGGCCGGGATGCCCGACTGCAGCTGCTGCATGAGCAGGATGCGCTGGGCGCACTGGAGCGCGCGGCGATGGCCGGCAAGGCCGGCACCTTCAACATCGGCGCCGGCGGCATCATCATGCTTTCGCAGGCGATCCGGCGGGCCGGGCGGATTCCGTTGCCAGTCCCCGGTTTCGGCGTCTGGGCGCTGGATTCGCTGAGACGGGCTAATCGCTACCACGAGATCAACCGCGAGCAATTCAATTACTTAAGTTACGGCCGCGTCATGGACACCACCAGGATGCGCACCGAGCTGGGGTACCAGCCCAAATGGACGACGGCCGAAGCGTTCGACGACTACGTTCGCGGGCGAGGCTTGACTCCCATAATCGATGCACATCGGGTAGTCTCCTTGGAAGGTCGCGCCATAGCCTTAGCGCAGCGCTGGGGTAGCCGAAATCCAATTCCATGGGGTGGGGTCAGGTAGGTATTGTGGCGGGTGAAACCAGAGCGAATGTCATTCCACTGCACACCAATCGGGGTCGGGTAGCAGCACGCCGCAGAGCGGGCCAGCGGGCAGAGACGTCTCGTCAGCATCCCTCGTTACTCTCCGATCCGCGCGGCCGCGCATCGGCCGAACAGATCGCCGCTGTCGTCCGGGAAATCGATGAGCATCGGCGTGTCGCGGGTGCGACGTCGACAGCCGAGGCACCGCTTAACGATCTTGCTCAGCGCGTCGCCGCGGTCACCGGGTTCCTCCGGCAACGGCTGACGGGTGATTACACCGTCGACGAGTTCGGGTTCGATCCGCACTTCAACAGCGCGGTCGTTCGGCCTTTGCTGAGATTCTTTTTCAGGTCGTGGTTCCGGGTCGAAGTCAGCGGTATCGAGAACCTGCCGAGCGAGGGCGCCGCGCTCGTGGTGGCCAATCACGCTGGGGTACTGCCGTTTGACGGGTTGATGCTGTCGGTGGCGGTCCACGACGAGCACCCGGCGGAGCGGGACCTGCGGCTGCTGGCCGCCGACATGGTGTTCGACCTACCCGTGCTCGGCGAAACCGCCCGTAAGGCCGGCCACACCATGGCCTGCACGACGGACGCGCACCGGCTGCTCGCCGCGGGTGAGCTCACCGCTGTGTTCCCGGAAGGCTACAAGGGCCTGGGCAAGCGTTTCGAGGACCGCTATCGGTTGCAGAGGTTCGGGCGCGGCGGATTCGTGACGGCGGCGGTACGCACGAAAGCGCCGATCATTCCTTGCTCGATCATCGGTTCCGAAGAGATCTACCCGATGCTCACCGATGTCAAGCTGCTGGCGCGCCTGTTCGGCTTGCCCTACTTCCCCATCACCCCGCTGTTCCCGCTGGCCGGACCAGCGGGCCTGGTGCCGCTGCCGTCGAAGTGGCGCATCGCGTTCGGCGAGCCGATGTACACCAACGACTACGCCGCCTCCGACGCCGAGGACCCGATGGTCACCTTCGAGTTGACCGATCAGGTGCGTGAGACGATCCAGCAGACGCTGTACCGGTTGCTCGCCGGGCGCCGGAATATTTTTCTGGGCTAGCGCCCAGCGTCCGACGTCGAGTTGTTGGGCGATTTCCCTGCATTTTGGCCCAACAACTCGACGTTGGCCCGCGCGGCCGGTAACGGCTACTTGACCAAAGTGAACTGGCAGACGTCGGTGTAGTGGTCGCGGAACAGGTCCGAGCACCCACGCAGGTAGTGCATGTAGATGTCGTAGGTCTCCTGCCCCTTGAGCTCGATCGCCTTGTCCTTGTGGGCTTCCAGCGCGTCGGCCCAGGCGTTCAGCGTCGGCACATAGTTCTTGCCGATCCGGTGGTAGCGCTCAACCTTCCAGCCGGCGTTGGACGAGTAATGGTCGACCTGCGAGATCCGGGGCAGCCTCCCGCCCGGGAAGATCTCCGTCAGGATGAACTTGATGAAGCGCAACAGGCTCATCGGCGACGTCAAGCCGAGCTCTTCGGCTTCCTCTTTGTCCGGAACGATGATCGTGTGCAGCAGCATCCGGCCGTCGTCGGGGGTCAGACTGTAGAACTTCTTGAAAAAGGTGTCGTAGCGCTCGAACCCGGCGTCGCCGGCGCCGTCGGCGAAGTGCTCGAATGCACCCAGTGACACGATCCGGTCCACCGGCTCGTCGAACTGTTCCCAGCCCTGGATCCGCACCTCTTTGCGACGGGGGCTGTCCATCTCCTCGAACTTTGCCTTGTCGTGGGCGTACTGGTTCTCGCTCAGCGTCAAGCCGATCACGTTGACGTCGTACTCCTGCACCGCGTGTCGCATGGTCGAGCCCCAGCCGCAGCCGATGTCGAGCAGCGTCATGCCGGGCTCGAGGTTGAGCTTGTCCAGCGCGAGTTTTCGCTTTGCGTACTGAGCTTCTTCCAGCGTCATGCCCGGACGCTCTTCGAAGTACGCGCAGCTGTAGGTCATCGACGGGTCAAGCCAAAGCTTGAAGAACTCGTTCGATTTGTCGTAATGGGATCGAACCGCTTCGACCGGGGGCTTCAGCTGGGTGCCACCCGTTTCACCCTGTGACGACATTGAATTGACCCTACTTTCCGGCAGATATGGATGCAATTGCGGCGACGGTTTCTTCAGCGCCAGCGTCTTGGTGTGCGGCTTCTCCCAGCATTGTGACGACGCTGGTGACCACCGGTTTCCCCTCGGCGTCTGTGACTTCGCTGCGGATCTCAGCGAGCACAGTGCCGTGGGACTCGAGCACCGAGTCTAGATAGGTGTCGAAGTAGAGCTTATCGTGGGCCACGATCGGCCGGTGAAACCGGAACTTCTGGTCGCGGTGAAAGACCCGGGCGATGTTGATCGGAATGTTGAACTTGGTGAAAATCTCCAGCTGCACACGCCGCCCCGCGATCGCCAAAAACGTCAGCGGCGCCAGCAGCTCCGGATGGCCGGCATTGGCAGCGTCCGTCTCGTTGTAGTGCGTCGGATGGTCGTCTTTTACCGCGAGCGCGAACTCCCGGATCTTCTCGCGTCCGACCTGGAAGTAGTCCGGTGCCCGGTAATGGCTGCCGATGAGGCCTTCGGCCTCTTGGGGGAGTGTCATGCCGCTTTGCTCTCTGCTCGAATATGTGCTCAGCGGCGCAGCTTATCAGCGTGATTGGCGTCGCGATGCCAATGCTGCCAGTGCGCCGCCTGCCGCGCCGAGCGCCAGGGCCGACGGCACCCCGATCCGAGCCGCCCTGCGAGCGGTGCGGAAGTCGCGGATCTCCCACCCCCGTTCGCGGGCCAGGGCGCGCAGCCGGGCGTCAGGGTTGATGGCGACCGCCGTGCCCACCAACGACAGCATGGGCACGTCGTTGTAGCTGTCGGAATAGGCGGTGCAGCGTTTGAGGTTGAGCCCTTCCCGGATCGCCAGCGACCGCACCGCGTGAGCCTTTCCGGTGCCGTGCAGGATCTCGCCGACCAGCCGGCCGGTGAATACCCCGTCGACCGATTCGGCGACGGTCCCCAGTGCGCCGGTCAAGTCGAGCCGGCGTGCGATGGTCGCCGCCAGTTCGTACGGCGTGGCGGTGATCAACCAGACCTGCTGGCCGGCATCGAGGTGCATCTGCGTGAGCTCGCGCGTGCCCGCCCAGATCTTGTCGGCGATGATTTCGTCGTAGATCTCCTCGCCCAGGGCGATCAGCTGTTCGACCGACCGGCCTTCGATGAAGGCGAGCGCTTTGCGCCGTCCGGCGGCGACGTCGTCGCTGTTCTCCCTACCGAGCAGCTGGAACTTGGCCTGGGCATAGATGAATCCGAGCACGTCGCGATAGGTGAAGTAGTCGCGGGCGGCCAGCCCGCGGCCGAAATGCACCGCCGACGACCCCTGCACCAAGGTGTTGTCCACGTCGAAGAACGCGGCGGCGGTCAGGTCGATCGGCGGCTGCGGGCCACCCTCTGCGGCGGCCGCTTCCTGCATGCCCTCAAGCGCACGCGCGGCGCTGGCATTGGCCGCCAGCGACTCCAGGTCAACGCGACCCGCGGGGTCCGCGCCGCCCGACTCAGAGGAAGCCATCGCCAAACCTCCTAGATCCCACTGCCGCCCGGTGCTCCGGCCGATATCAACACTATCCGGCAGATGTGTTGAGCAGGTTTACGCGTCTGGCCTGGGCTGAACTCCCGAACGCCGGCGCAGAGAACTAGGTCACGACCACATAGCCAAATTCATTGACATCGCGGTCGTGTAGTTGTGGTGCGCGGTCGCACCCGCGGCCCGCAATTGAGCAAGAGCCTCGCGCATCATTGCTTCGCCGCGAGCCCAGTGCCGGTGTGCCTCGGCGTGGGCCGCCGCACCTTGCCCTGTCCACGTCGCGTGCAAATTGGCTACCAGAGAGTCGATTTCGGCGAGAATGCTTTCGGCATAGCGTTGAAATTCCGCCATTCGCCGCACCGCATCGGCCAACGCCTGGGGATCCACTCGAAAGGCTTCAGCCATTGCGCACCTCGCGCAGCGCCCGCGCGGATACGGCCTCGTTCTCCTGATAGCCCCCACCGGCCTGGGCTACCAGCCTCGCCAGCATCGACAAGCCCACCTCGACCTCGCCGGCTCCGCGATGCCACAGCTCCCACGCGGAGGTGTAGGCACTCCCAGATGCGCCGCGCCAACCGCCTAGCATCTCGCTGACCTGCGCATCGAGCTCGGCCAGCCGACTCCGCAGATCCTCGGCGCCACCGCACAGTGCCTGGGCAAACCCCCGCATCATCGTGGGGTCGACACGCAAGTTGTCCGTAGCAGCCACAGCGGCAACCTAACCAGTACTGTGCGCGGCCACAATTCACCCTGGAGAGCCGTTCGGCGGCGATGCCACACTGGTGGCCATGACCGAGGCCCCAAGCCGGCCGCAGGTGGAGTTGCTGACGCGCGACGGGTGCACCATCTGCGCGCGGGTACATGCCCGGTTGGCTGAACTGGCTGGTGAGCTGGGCTTCGACCTTGCCACGACCGACGTCGACGCCCTGGCGTCGGCCGGCCACCCCGGGCTGCGCGCCGAATTTGGCGACCGTTTGCCGGTGATCCTGCTGGACGGCCGTGAGCACAGTTATTGGGAGATCGATGAGATCCGGCTCCGCGCCGATCTAGCTCGGTGACAATGCGGGCCGGAACCTCCACCGGGGCCGAGTAGACCCTGGACAATTATTTGGTAGCCCACCGAATAAACGTTTACCGTGGACACCAGTTCAGTTACTGGAGGAAGCAAGGGAGCTGGCCAGGTGATGCTGCCGTGAGCATCCTGCTATTCGGAGTTTCGCACCGCAGTGCGCCGGTCTCCGTCCTGGAACAACTCAGCATCGACGAATCCGATCAGATCAAGATCGTCGACCGGGTGTTGCAGTCCCCGCTGGTGACCGAGGCCATGGTGCTGTCGACATGCAACCGGGTCGAGGTCTACGCGGTGGTGGACGCTTTCCACGGCGGGTTGGCGGTGATCGGGCAGGTGCTGTCGGAATACTCCGGGATGTCGATGGGTGACCTGACCAAATACGCCTACGTGCGCTACAGCGAGGCCGCCGTCGAGCACCTGTTCGCGGTTGCCAGCGGCCTGGATTCCGCGGTCGTCGGCGAGCAACAGGTGCTGGGTCAGGTACGTCGCGCCTACGCCACCGCTGAGACCAATCTCACCGTCGGCCGGGTGCTGCACGAGCTGGCCCAGCGGGCGCTGTCGGTGGGCAAGCGGGTGCATTCCGAAACCGCCATCGATGCGGCCGGCGCCTCGGTGGTCTCGGTCGCGCTTGGCATGGCCGGACGCAAGCTGGGCGGACTGCGGGGGAAGACCGCCGTAGTGATCGGCGCCGGAGCGATGGGTGCGCTGTCGTCGGCACACCTGACCCGCGCCGGCATCGAGCACATCCAGGTACTCAACCGGTCCTTGTCGCGGGCGCAGCGGCTGGTCCGCAAGATCCGCGAAGCGGGGGTGCGGGCCGAGGCGCTGACCCTCGACCGGCTGGCCGGCGCATTGGCGGACGCCGACGTCGTGGTCAGCTGTACCGGAGCGGTGAGCCCGGTAGTTTCGCTCGCCGACGTGCACCACGCGCTCGCCGCCGCGCACCGCGACGAAGCGACCCAGCCGCTGGTGATCTGCGACCTGGGCATGCCGCGCGACGTCGATCCGGCGGTGGCCGGACTACCCGGCGTCTGGGTCGTCGATGTGGACCGCGTCCAACATGAACCGGCGGCGCATGCCGCGGCCGCCGACGTCGACGCCGCCCGCCACATCGTGGCGGCAGAAGTCGCCGCCTATCTGGCGGGACAGCGGATGGCCGAGGTCACCCCGACAGTGACTGCGTTGCGCCAGCGAGCTGCCGACGTGGTCGAAGCGGAGTTACTGCGCCTGGACAACCGGCTGCCCGGGCTGGAAAGCGCCCAGCGCGAGGAGGTGGCCCGCACCGTGCGGCGGGTGGTGGACAAGCTGCTGCATGCGCCTACCGTGCGGATCAAACAACTCGCCAGTGCCCCCGGTGGTGACAGCTACGCCGAGGCGCTGCGTGAGCTATTCGAGCTTGACCAGACCGCTGTCGATGCCGTCGCTGCAGGTGAATTACCGGTGGTGTCAACCGGATTCGACGCGGGCACGCGCGCGCACGACACTGGTGGGTTGCGCGGCAGCCCACAACAGGCCGCCGAGTAGCCGATTGGCGCACGTGATCCGGATAGGCACCCGGGGCAGTCTGTTGGCCACCACTCAGGCCGCCGGCGTCAGAGACGCCCTGATCGCTAAAGGCCATCCCGCGGAGTTGGTGATCATCAGCACCGCGGGGGACCGGTCGTCGGCGCCTATTCAAAGTCTCGGCGTGGGCGCGTTCACCACCGCGCTGCGTGAAGCCATCGAAGATGGGCGCGTCGATGCGGCCGTGCACTCGCACAAGGATTTGCCAACCGCTGAGGATCCGAGGTTCATGGTGGCGGCGATACCTCCACGCAACGACCCCCGCGACGCGGTGGTAGCCCGCGACGGACTGGTGCTCGGGGAGTTGCCGCCGGGTTCGCTGGTAGGCACATCATCCCCGCGGCGGGCCGCACAGCTTAGAGCATTGGGTCTCGGTTTGGAAATCCGCCCCCTACGAGGCAACCTAGATACCAGGTTGAACAGGGTAAGCAGTGGTGATCTTGACGCCGTCGTGGTGGCCCGGGCCGGTCTGGCCCGGTTGGGCCGCCACGGCGATGTCACCGAGACGCTAGAGCCGGTGCAGATGTTGCCGGCACCGGCGCAAGGCGCGCTCGCTGTCGAATGCCGTGCCGCTGACAGCCAGTTAGCGGCGGTGCTGGCGGAGTTGGACGACGCCGACACGCGCGCGGCGGTCACCGCGGAGCGAGCTCTGCTGGCCGAACTGGAGGCCGGTTGCTCTGCACCGGTGGGCGCGATCGCCGAAGTGGTCGAGTCCATCGATGAAGAAAACCGCGTCTTCGAAGAGCTGTCGCTGCGGGGCTGTGTGGCGGCGCTGGACGGATCCGACGTGATCCGCGCGTCCGGCATCGGCACTTCCGCTCGGGCACGAGAGCTGGGGCTCTCGGTCGCCGCGGAGCTGTTCGAGCTTGGCGCCCGTGAGCTGATGAGGGGAGCGCGGCAAGACCCCGCGCGAGGA
>DATIOT010000310.1:0-1841 GCA_035472875.1 Mycobacterium sp. | reverse complement strand
GATCCTGCCATGGACCGGTTCGGGGACTGGTGATGTCGGGCGCGGCGGCTGCAGTTGCAGGCCCGATGCGGCCGCGCGGTGTTGTAGTGGGCGGCGTACATCGCAAGCACCTGGCGCAGGTGCCCTCTCTGTCAACCTGGGATGAGGCACCCGCCCCCTGATAATCAGTGACCTGAGGGCGGGGATGGAGCTTCCCCGAGATGACGAGCAAGGTGACCACGTTGGTCCGAGCGACCGGGATCGAAGATCCTGGTCGGATGAATAGCGCTGGAGCGGGACGTCCCGACCCTGAGGTGCCCGAGCGGGCCCGGCGTCGGACGTTCACCGCGAAGTACAAGTTGGAGATCCTGGCCGCTTACGACGCCGCCGCCGATGGGGAGAAGGGTGCGTTGTTGCGTCGGGAGGGCCTGTACTCCAGCCACATCGTGGCGTGGCGGCGGGCGCGTGATGCCGGCGCGCTGGCTGGGCTGGCCGTCGCGCGTGGACGTAAGCGGCGCGACCCCCAGGCCGAGTTGATCGCTCGCCTTGAGCAGGAGAAACGGCAACTGGAGCAGGAGCTGGCCAAGACCCGCTTCGTGGTGGACGTGCAGGCAAAACTGCACGCGCTCTTGGAGACGCTCTCCGAGAGCGCGCAGCCCGAGAACGGGTCGACGGAGTGAGTGACGCCGCGGTCGCCGAGCTGGCGCCCACGATCGGCGTGCGGGACGCCTGCGATGCCGTCGGTGTGGCCCAAGCCAGCTACTACCGTCGGCACCGGCAAAGCCCGCCGCCGCAGCGGCCGGCGCCGATCCGACACATCGACCGGGTGCAGCCTCGTGCGTTGTCGGCCGCCGAGCGGGCCGCAATCCTGGCGGAGTTGCACAGCGAGCGGTTCGTCGACACCTCACCGACCGAGGTGTGGGCCACCCTGCTCGACGAAGGCCGCTACCTCGGCTCACTGTCGACCTTCTACCGGCTGCTGCGGCAAGCCGGCGAGAGCAAAGAGCGCCGCCGCCAAGCCACCCACCCAGCCACCGTGAAACCGGAACTGGTTGCTTACCAACCGAATTCCGTGTGGTCGTGGGATATCACCAAGCTGCGTGGCCCGGCGAAATGGAGCTGGTACTACCTGTACGTGATCTTGGACATCTTCTCGCGCTACGTGGTCGGATGGATGGTCGCTAGCCGCGAAAGTGCCGCGCTCGCTGAGGTATTGATCCGCCAGACGTGCGCCAAGCAGGATATCGGCCGCGACCAGTTGACCATTCACGCCGACCGGGGATCGTCGATGACCTCCAAGCCGGTGGCCTTCCTGCTCGCCGACCTCGGCATCACCCAGTCGCACAGCCGCCCGCACGTCTGCGACGACAACCCGTTCAGCGAAGCACAATTCAAGACGTTGAAGTATCGGCCCGACTTCCCCGACCGGTTCGACTCAATCGAGGCCGCCCGCCGACACTGCCAGGTCTTCTTCGGCTGGTACAACAACGACCATCGCCATACCGGTCTGGGCCTGCACGTTCCCGCTGACGTGCACTACGGCACCGCCGTCATCATCCGCGAGAAACGCGCCGGCGTGCTCGACGCCGCCTACGCCGCCCACCCGGAACGATTCGTGCGAACGCCGCCCGAGCCACCCAAACTGCCCAGCGGCTCGTGGATCAACAAACCCAACGACACCGAGGAGGCCACTCAGTAAATACCACTCAACAGTGCCTCATTCAGGTTGACAAATTCCGGAGTCTCGCATAGGTGATACGCAAGCATTCTCATTGAGCCCTGGCTATCCGTACACCGACGGTCACTTCCAGCCCCGTGACCACGGTACGGCCATTCGAGCCCCGGACGCGCCGGGGCGGAGC
>DATIOT010000309.1:0-5629 GCA_035472875.1 Mycobacterium sp. | reverse complement strand
CCTGACGCGGCGGCCGCGACCAGTCGGTGGCATTCGCCATGGTCTGCCAGCCGGTCAGCGGGCGCACCTTCTCCTGACCGACGTAGTGAGCCCATCCGCCGCCGTTACGCCCCATCGACCCGGTCAACATCAGCAGCGCCAGCACCGCGCGGTACATGACGTCGCTGTGGAACCAGTGGCAGATGCCACCGCCCATGATCACCATGGATCGTCCGCCGGATTCCTCTGCGTTGCGGGCGAATTCCTTGGCGACGCGGATAGCCTGCGCAGCCGGCACGCCGGTGATCGCTTCCTGCCAGGCCGGGGTGTTCTGCTGGCTGGGATCGTCGTAACCGGTGGGCCATTCGCCGGGTAGCCCCTCGCGCTGCACGGCGTAATGGGCCAGCATCAGGTCGAACACCGTACACACCAAATGCTTGCCAACCCGGCGCACCGGCACACCGCGGCGCACGGTCTCGCCGTGGCCGTCGATGGTGTCAAAGCTGGGCAGCTCAACCAGTTCGACGCCGCGATCACCGTCGGCGGCGTTCGCACGCTCGACGCTCAGGGCCGGTATCACCGGACCCAGGTCGAGGTTCCATTTTCCGACGCCATCCTCGCCGAACCGGAAGCCCAGTGAGCCGTGTGGCACGATGACCCTGTTGGTGACCTCGTCCACCAACGCGGGTTTGAACGCCGAGTTCTCAACTTCCTCGCCAATGTCGGCCGCGGTCAAGAACTTTCCAGGAACCAGCGAGCTGCCGCGGTTTTCCAGCTTGATCAAGAATGGCAGGTCGGTGTACCGGCGAACATAGTCAATGAAGAACGGAACCTGTTTGCGCACATAGCATTCCGAAAGAATTACGTGGCCCATCGCCATCGCCAGTGCGGCATCGGTACCGGCGGCACATCGCATCCACTCGTCAGCGAACTTGGTGTTGTCAGCGTAATCCGGGCTGACAACAACAACTTTGGTGCCGCGATAGCGGACCTCGGCCATCCAGTGCGCGTCTGGGGTCCGGGTGATAGGGACGTTGGAGCCCCACATCATCAAATACGACGCGTCCCACCAGTCCCCGGACTCGGGCACATCGGTCTGGTCACCAAACACCTGCGGCGAGGCCACCGGTAGGTCGGCGTACCAATCGTAGAACGACGTCATCACGCCGCCGAGCAGCGAAACGAACCGGGAACCCGCGGCATGGCTGACCATCGACATCGCCGGGATCGGCGTGAAGCCGGCGACCCGGTCCGGCCCGTATGTCTTGATGGTGTGCACATGGGCCGCGGCGATCATCTCGGTGGCCTCGGCCCAGGTCACTCGAACCAGCCCGCCCTTACCGCGCGCCTGCTGATAGCGGCGACGGCGCTCGGGGTCGGCCTGGATATCGGCCCACGCCAGCACGGGGTCACCGAGCCGTGCCTTGGCTTCGCGGAACATCTCGATCAGCACGCCCCGGGCATACGGATAGCGCACCCGAGTGGGTGAGTAGCTGTACCAGGAGAACGACGCACCACGCGGACAACCGCGCGGCTCATATTCGGGCCGGTCGGGACCCACCGACGGATAGTCGGTCTGCTGGGTTTCCCAGGTGATGATCCCGTCCTTGACGTAGATCTTCCACGAGCACGATCCCGTGCAGTTGACGCCGTGTGTAGAACGGACCACCTTGTCGTGGCTCCACCGGTCGCGGTAAAACACGTCACCTTCGCGGCCACCCTGGCGGGTGACGGTGCGCAGATCGGCGGAGAACTCGCCCGGGGTGAAAAAGCGCCCGCTGCGCTCCAGTAGTTCCTCGAGCGGTCCACCAACGTGAGGTGTGACAGTCAAGGGGTAACCCTCCTATTCAGAACGACGTCGCGCCCCGTTGCTGGGTTCGAATGCGCTCGACCCCATTTGCTTTGTGTTCGAGACTGGTCGGCTGCTCGGCAATCAGCCCGCGCTCGCCTGATCCGGTCAGAATCGGCACCAATACCGGCATGGCCTTCTGCGTCGGTGGCCTGCGCGCTGGGCAGCGATATACCGCCAGGATAGGTCGCGGGTGACAGGCCTACCAGAATCCCCACCCGCGGCCCCTTGGTAAATACCCGTGCCATCAACATCGGGTTTCTGCACGTAGACACATCAGATCGCGGCGTGGAAGCCGCGCCCACGCCGTCCAGACATCCATCAGTATCGCTACCGGCATGCAAATCGAGGTTAGGGTTCTTTTGGCGTTGTTACCTTCCAATTTCACGCGTGTGAGCTGCAGTACCGCTGTGCATTGGCTGCAGAAAATCTGTGGACTTGTCAGGAGCTTGCTAGGAGGCTGCTCCGAGAGCTCGTGTCAGATCCGCCAGCCAGCCGCGGTCGGCAGGCACCCAATCGACGTCGTGCAGTTCGGCCGCTGTCACCCAGCGCAGCGCCCGGTGGTCATGCGCATGCGGTTCACCTCGAATCAGGTGCACCCGATACGCCCGTAGCGTCGTCATGCCATCCAACGGAATGTCATCGCCAAGGCGGTCGCCCACCGCGACATCGCCAACCTCGAGGCCCAGTTCCTCGGCCAACTCGCGGGCCAGCGCGTCGCGCTCGGTTTCGCCGGGCGCAACCTTACCGCCGGGCAGCTCCCAGCGGCCAGCCAGCTCCGGCGGCCGAGCACGTTGCGCCACCAACAGCGTTGAGCCGGAGATGACGGCTCCGGCAACGACGATCTGGGTCGGCATGGCCAGTGACGGTATACCGTCGGGGTATGGCTGTGTTAACGGATGAACAAGTAAACGCCGCACTGCCCGACCTCGACGGCTGGAAGCATGCGGACGGTGTCCTGCGCCGGTCGATAAAGTTTCCGACCTTCCTCGCCGGCATCGATATGGTACGTCGGGTGGCCGACCACGCTGAACGCAAAGATCATCACCCGGATATCGATATCCGTTGGAGGACAGTGACTTTCGCGCTGGTTACGCACTCCGAGGGCGGTATCACCAAGAACGACATCGAGATGGCGCGCGATATCAACAGGATCGTCGCGGACTAACCCGGCGACGACGCGGTCCGCGCAGCGGGCTGCCGAGAAGCCGGCCACTCAGACCCAGCGGTACGCCTGCCGGAGGCAGCAATCCAGATCAACGTCGCCACCGTTGCCACTATGTAGACCAGGCCCGCCCACGCCAGGTACCAGGGGCGGTCGGGTCGCCACATGCTCGGTTGAAAGAAGCTCAGCAACCAGGGCACGCCGATGATGATGAGCACCAACCAACCCCAGCCCACAATAGGTGCGCCGGGGCGCTCGCGTAGTGGTCCGTGAATCACCCAGATCATCAGCGGCACCAGCCATACCCAGTGGTGGGTCCACGAAATCGGCGAGAGCAGCAGCCCGAACAACTCGACCACCAGCAACTTGCCGAGCCGATCGGACCCGTCCAGTGCGCGCCAAGCCAGGATGGCCAGTACCGCTGTGACGGTGATGGCGGCCAGAACCAATGGACCAAAGCCCGCATCGTGGCCCACGATCCGGGAGATGCCGCCACGCCAGGATTGATTGAACGACGTGGCGACAGGACCAACACGGTGCGCGTCGCCCAGCAGGTCGGTGAAGTAGTAGCGGGTCTGATCGCCGACGACCAACACCGATATCCCGACGGTGGCGAGGAATACGACCGCCGAAAACGCGGCCGCGCCAAAGCGCCGGACACCGACCAGATAGATACCGGCGATTGCCGGCGTCAATTTGATCCCGGACGCCACGCCGACCAGCAGCCCCGATAGCCACCACCGCGTCGTGTAGACCGCCCAGAGCACCGCCAGCATCAGCAGCACATTGATCTGCCCGTAGTCGAAGGTGCTGCGCAGCGGCTCGATCCAGATGCTGATCGCGGTCCATGCCATCGCGACGCGGTGACCGCTATCGGCGGAGACGCCCATCAAGCGTTGGCTGATCCGAACTGCGCCGTACAACGCCGCGATCGTCGCCATCTGCCACAGAAAAGCAACCAGGCCAAACGGCAACAGCTGCAGCGGGTAGAAGACGACCGCCGCGAACGGCGGATACGTGAACGGCAGCGGGAAGTCGGGCGTCTGATCGGCGTACACGTAGCTGTACAGGGTGCCGGGATGGTCGATAGCGGCCGCGCCTCCGACGTAAACATGCAGGTCGACGAAGTTTGCACCGTTGGGCGCCAGGTATGTCCAGCCGAGTCGCGCGGCGATGCTCACGATCAACAGCACCGGCCCGGCGATGTCGAGCCGATTCGCCAGCCGCCGGGTGATGGGCGCCGCCGGGGCGGCCGAGGTGGTGTCTATCTGCCTGACTTTAGCGATCGCGGCAGGCACTGTGGCGTCGTCGGTCGTCACCGCGGCTCGCTGGACGGGCGCGGACTTTGCCACTGATCCATGGTTTCGCCCGGTGCGACTGGCCTTTCTGGGCGCCGGGTCACCGCTGTCACTCGTATCGGTAACGATCGAATAAATGCCACACGTGTCACTTGAGTCACATCCGTATCAAAGTAACTTCGGGCCAGGACCTGTCATCGATACCCCAGGGAGAGTCATGCCAACCATCTGGACCTACTTGCGCGCAACCGCCGTCGTGGTCGGTTCGTCCGCCGCGCTACTGACGGGCGGTATCGCCCACGCTGACCCCGCGCCGGCTCCGGCGCCTATGCCGAACATTCCACAACAGCTGATCAGTTCGGCGGCCAACGCACCTCAAATCCTGCAGAACCTCGCGACGGCCCTCGGCGCTACCCCACCGGTCGCACCGGCCGCTCCCGGTATCACATTTCCAGGACTGACCCCGGCCGCGGCTGCGCCCGCCGCTTCCGCCCCGGCTGCCATCCCGTCCATTCCTGGGATAACGCCGACCACAGCTGCCGCACCCGCAGCCGCAGCGGCAGCCCCTACTATCCCCGGGATCAACACGCCGATCCCTGGGTTGACGCCAGCGGCAGCGGCGGCACCCGCCGCCCCGGCGGCTCCGGCGATTCCGGGCTTGCCGGTTTCGATCCCGGGGCTATCGGCACCCGCAGCACCGGCCGCTCCAGCGGCTCCAGCGATTCCGGGCCTGCCATCCGTTCCCGGACTCACCACCCCTGTCACTCCTGCCTCCGCGGCCGTACCGGCGTCCGCCGGGGTGCCGCAGGCGAGGGTTGACATGCCGGCGCTGCCGGGCCTGCCGGTGAATGTGCCACCGCAGCTGAGGCTGCCGGCTGATCTGCCGGCGCTTGCCTCGGGTGCCGTTCCGGGTGCCCCGGCGGCAACTCCGCCGGTCAGCCCTGCTGCCCCAGCGCCGATTTCGCCGCAGTCGCTGCTTTCTGCGCTGCCCTGAGCAGCCCTGTTAGTCGGCCAACCCACTACGAGGACCGGAGTACACCATGGCAAGCACTCGGAATCTGTCCAAAGGATTGGCCGCAGTCGTCACGGCATCGGCTGCCGCGTTCGGGCTCTGCCCGAGCGCGGCAGCCGACCCGGCGGCACCACAGCCGATACCGCAGCCGAACTCCGCTCAACAGCTACCGGGCCTGCCAGCGTTGTCGCAGCTGAGTCCGATAATCCAGCAAGCGGCGAGCAATCCTGCGCAAGCGACACAGCTGCTCATGGCCGCTGCGCAAGCATTCACCCAAAATCCGACAGCGCCGACCGAGTCCAAGAACGTGGCCGCCTCGGTGAACC
>DATIOT010000308.1:0-5022 GCA_035472875.1 Mycobacterium sp. | reverse complement strand
CGTCGACGAACTCGCCGGCCTTGTCGATCGCCGTCTCGACCTTGTCGGCGTTCTGCGACAACAGGTCCTTTGGCTTGTCCAGGAATCCCATGCGCCGTCCCTTCCCCGATGATCCCCCCGATGCCTGGGAATCCTACTTTGCTGGTAGAACCCTACTTGCGGTTGTCATTGTTGCGGCCGGTGACTGGCGCCACAACTGCGGTTGCACGCCCAGCATCCTGGTCCGGATCCACCACGTTGCCTCGATCGCCGCGGCGCCCAGCACCCCAATGCCCAGCGCGGTCGCCGTCACCACCACATTCGACGGGTCGAGCAGGAACTTCTTCTGAGCCAGCGGGATGCTGAAGATCACCACGTACGCCAGCCCCGAAGCAATCACCAGCGCTACCCGCCACCACTGGTAGGGACGCGCCACCACCGCCAGTACCCATAGCGCGGTCACCAGCAACGTGATCAGGGCCGCGGTGGAGGCTTGGTCCTGTTGCTGGAATGTGGCGTGGCGGCCGCGGTAGGCGAGCAGGTAGGAGGCAAAAGTCGCGACGCCGACGATGAGGCCGGACGGCAGCGCAGACGTCAACACCCGCCGCACGAAGCCGGGGCATGCACGCTCGTTGTTGGGTGCCAGCGACAGGATGAACGACGGGATTCCGATCGTGAACCACGCCGCGATGGTGACGTGGATCGGCTGAAACGGATACAGCAGCGGATCCGCCTTGAGCGGTTTGGAAAACAGGCATTCGATACCCACAAACAGCGCCAGCAGTACCGAATACACCGTCTTGGTCAAGAACAGGTTGGCGACCCGCTCGATGTTGCCGATCACTCGTCGTCCTTCACCGACGACATAAGGCAGCGTGGCGAATCGGTTGTCCAGCAACACGATCTGCGCAACGGCCCGCGACGCCGGGCTGCCGGCGCCCATCGCGACACCGATATCGGCATCCTTGAGGGCCAGCACATCGTTGACACCATCACCGGTCATCGCCACCGTGTGGCCATGCGATTGCAGGGCATGCACGATAGCTCGCTTCTGGTCGGGCCGAACTCGGCCGAAAGTGGTGTAGGACTCCAGCGTGTCAGCCAGTTCGACCGGCTCCGTTGGCAGTTGACGCGCATCCATCGTCGCGCCCTGCAGCCGAGCTTGCCGGCGACGGCGCGCACCGACACCGCGTTGTCGCCGGAGATGACTTTGACCGAAACAGCTTCGGCGGCAAAGTAGTCCAGTGTCCGGCGGGCGTCTGGCAGCACCTTCTGCTCAAGCACCACCAGCGCGACCGGGGTGATTCGTCCCGGCGCGTCGGGGCGATTCACCGCCACCTCGGCGGAACCCAGCAGAAGTACCCGCAGTCCCTGGGCGCCGATACGTTCAGCCTGTTCCGCGGCCGCCGAAGCCGGATCGAGCAGCACATCGGGTGCGCCGATCACCCAGTTGCCGTGGTCGCGGTAGGTCACGCCGCTCCACTTGGTGGCCGACTCGAAAGGTGCAGTCGCGGTGGCGATCCAGCCGGGCGGCTGGTTATAGGTCTCGGCGATCGCCTGCATGCTGGCATTGGGGCGCGCGTCGGCGGCGGCCAGCGAGGCCAGCACGTCGGCGACAGACGGTTCCGCCGGGCCAATTTGTTCGACGCCCGAGATCCGCATGCCGTTTTCGGTCAAGGTACCCGTCTTATCGGCGCAGACCACGTCCACCCGGGCCAATCCCTCGATAGCGGGCAACTCCTGCACCAAGCATCGACGCTGACCGAGCCTGATGACACCGACCGCGAACGCGATCGAAGTCATCAACACCAAGCCTTCGGGCACCATCGGCACCAGCGCACCCACCATGCGCAGCACGGACTGCCGCCACCCCGCGTGCGTGGTGAACAACTGGGTGTAGATGGTCAGCAATCCGGCCGGCACCAACAGGTAGGTGATGAACTGCAGAATCCGGTTAATGCCGTTGCGCAGTTCGGATTTCACCAGGGTGAATTTGCTGGCCTCCTCGGCGAGCTGAGCGGCATAGGCGTCCGGGCCGACCTTCGTGGCGCGGTAGGCGCCGGTGCCGGCGACGACGAAACTGCCCGACATAACCGCATCGCCTACGTCCTTGTCGATCGAGTCCGCCTCACCGGTCAGCAGCGATTCGTCGACCTCCAGGTTCTCCTCGTCGAGGATCTCGCCGTCGACGACAATCTGATCCCCGGGGCCGAGCTCGATGACGTCGTCGAGCACCACATCGCTGGGCAACAGGGTCCGAGTCCCGGATTGCCTGCGCACCAGCGGTTTTGCCTGCCCGACGATCGCCAGCTTGTCCAGTGTCTGCTTGGCCCGGATCTCCTGGACCATGCCGATGACGCTGTTGGCGATAATCAGCAGGCCGAACAGACCGTTGATGATCGAGCCAGTCGCCAGCACGATCATCAGCAGCACGCCGAGGATCGCGTTGATCCGGGTGAAAACGTTGGCCCGAACGATGTCCGCAAGGCTGCGTGCGGAGCGTTCCGGAGCGGCGTTGCTCTTGCCTTCGGCTACCCGCTGTGCCACCTCGGCATCGGTCAACCCGGGGTTCATCGGGTGAACGTTCCCAGCTTGTCGGAGTCGAAGTACTCGAGGTTCAACGTGTTACCGGCGAAGGTTGCCTTGGAAATCGTTCCGGGCGGAGCGTTTTCGTTTGTCAGCGGAAATGTGAAGGTGTCGCCGCCCCAGTGCGTCAGGGTGAACGTCTGGTTTTTCGGCCCCATCGCAAGCTGCAGTGCGCCGTCGCGTTCGGTCACGACGGCCGGACCCCAGTAGTCGTTGGCGTACACGCCGAGGTAGTCGCTAAGCGGTTTGGCGGGTGCGGGGTTGGCCGGGGGTTGCTTGCCCACCAGCGAGCCCTGCGGGTTGTTGATTGGGGCTATCGCGTTCTGGTAAGGGGTCGCCCAGTCCTCGCGAACCTGGCCGTACTGCACCAGATCCAGGAATTGTGCGGTCAGCGTCTCCGGCACGCCGTAGGGCGCGGCGTTGGTCAGGGCGATGATCGCGAGGTCCTCGGACGGCATCACCACGAAGTTCGTCGCCTCCCCCAAAGTGAATGCGCCGGAATGACTGTACGTCGTGCGACCCGACGAGTTCACCGACACGGCGAACCCGTGACCGTAGAAGCTGGCCCGCGCCTTTGGTGTCGCCGGGGGCGTCGAAACGGCCTGCGGAGTGATGGCGGGCAGCAGGGCCTCCGGTGAGGCGATCCGCTGACCGTTGTACATCCCATTGCTCAGCACCATCGTCAGCCAGCGCGTCATATCGTTGACCGACGAACTCACCCCAGCGGCGGGCGACTGGGGATCCGCATCCCGCTGGAAGCGCGGCTCCCACTTATCTCCGACTTTGACGTGGTTGACGGCGTGGTTGGGCCGGGCCATGAAATCGGCGAACCTCGAACTCGTGGACGACATCCCCAGCGGGCGGTATAGCGCCTCGTCGGACAGGTCCTCCCACGACTTGCCCGCCGCGGCGGCGGCCACCGCCTCGGCAGCGGCGGTCAGTCCGAAGTTGGTGTAGGCGTAACTGATTCGAAAAGGCTCCAGCGGCAGATACCGCAGCCGCTCTAACGTCTGGTGACGGTCGTAACCCAGATCCTCCAGTTTGTCACCCGCGTGGTCGGGCAGCCCGGAGCGATGCGAGTACAGGTCGGCGATGGTCACATGGCTGGTGACGTAGGGATCCGACAGCGCAAACCACGGCAGCTTGGACGCCACGGGCGTGTCCCAGGTGATCACGTTGTCGATCACCTCGTGGGCCACCACCGTCGCGCCGACCGATTTCGACACCGACGCCAACTGGAAAACGGTGTCGGCGTCGACCTTGTTGTCTTGCCCGTCGCCTTTGCTTGCGTCCTTGACACCGAAACCTTTGGCGTACACCGTCTTTCCGCCGCGGACGATGGCGACGGCCATGCCCGGGATGCCGCTGCTCTTCATCAGGCCGCCGACCAGGCCGTCCACCTCTGAAACGGCATCATCGATGCGGCCCGGGGGGATGTCCAGACCCGACACCTCGTTGGGTGGGGCGTCGGACAACGCGGACGGGGGGCTCGATACCGGTTGCCCGGATCCGCATCCCGTCAACGCCAGCAAAACCGCCAGGCCAGCGGCCGTTGCCGCGCGTTTCGTCATGGCCGCAAACTTTAGCCGCAGCGGCTAGCAAGTCAGAGTCGCCACCACGGGTTGAATCTCGCGAGCCCGGACGGATCAATACGTTGACCGGGTGCGGGTACCGCCACCTTGACTTCGGCAGCTTGCGCGGCCACGAGCAGGCGCTCGACCGGCTCCACCCACGGGTGCGGGGCCAGCCGGAAGGTGCCCCAGTGGATAGGCACCAGTAGTCCCGACCCGGAGACCGTGACATCGAGGTGGGCGCGGACCGCCTCCTCGGGGTTCATGTGAATGTCGGGCCACGCCGTGTTGTAGGCGCCGATGGGCAGCAGAGTCAGATCGAACGGTCCGTGGTCGGCACCAATCTGCGCAAAGCTCTTGGTGTAGCCGGTGTCGCCACCGAAATATGCGCGATGACTCGGGCCGATGATTCCCCACGACGCCCACAGCGTGGTGTTGCGATCCAGAAAACGCCCCGAAAAGTGCCGCGCCGGCATGCAAATCAGAGTGAGCTCGTCGACTTGCCTGCTCTCATTCCAGTCGAGTTCGACCATGCGGTGCTCGGGTATGCCCCACGCGCGCAGGTGGGCGCCCACACCGAGTGGCACAAAGAACGGGGCCCGCTGAGTGCGGGCCAGCGCGAGGACAGTGTCGATGTCGAGATGGTCGTAGTGGTCATGGCTGATGACCACCGCGTCGATGGCGGGCAACGCTTCCAGTTCCACCGGCGGCGGATGCAGCCGCTGCGGCCCGACCACGTCGGATGGGGAGCATCGGTCACTCCATACCGGATCGGTGAGCACGCGGTAACCATCGATCTCCAGCAGCGCCGTGGCGTGACCGAGCCAGCTGACCGCGAGCCGGCCGGGCTCACCCTCGAAAATCCCCGGCGCGCCCAACGGAATCG
>DATIOT010000307.1:0-2892 GCA_035472875.1 Mycobacterium sp. | reverse complement strand
CAGAATGCTGCGCGAAGGTCCGGTCGACGACGACCACCTGCGCTTCGCAAACCCGTCGCCAGCCGATGCACTAGAGCCGGCGCTGACGGGATAACCGCCGCATCAGATACCGAGGAACACACCATGGAACTGATGACGCCTCTCGACTCGCTGTTCTTGTCAGCCGAGACGCGCGAGCACCCACTGCACGTCGGCGCGCTGCAGCTGTTCATTCCGCCCGCCGATGCGGGACCCACTTTCGTACCCGATACCCATCAGGTTTCGTACCCGATACCCATCAGGCAATGTTGCAGCGCCACGACGTAGCGCCGATATTTCGTAAGCGTCCCAAGGCTTTTCAGTCGGTCTATAAACAGTGACTGGTCGGTCAAGCCCGCGCCATTGTCAGCATGCGAGTTTGGTTACGGTACGCGGTCGGCCCCGTCCCGAACCAGCGTTTGCACGAGCGGGTCAGCACGCTTTGCTCGGCGTAGCCCAGCTCGCGGGCCAGGTGCGTGAGGCTGATGCCAGTGTTACGCAGGTATCGATCGGCGGCGTCCTTGCGGACCTGATCCACTAGTGCCGCGAACGTGGTGTCCGCGTCGGCGAGCCGGCGCTGCAGTGTTTTTGGGTGCAGATTGAACTGATCAGCGACCACCTCGAGCGTGGCCGCCCCGGTGGGCAGCAGTTGGCGAACGATGGTGCGCACCGATTCCACCACCCCGGCATTTCGGGGGGTGATGCCGTTCAAGTAGTCGACGACGGCGCGGTGTGCGACGTCATCGCGGTTCAAGGGGCGGCCCAGGTCGGCGGTGTGCACGGTGAAACCCGCCGTGCGTTCGGCGAAGTGAGGAGTGCAGCCGAAATACCGCACGTAGTCGGCTTTGGGCGTGAGCGGATCGTGGGGTAGGTGCACGGACAGCGGCGCGTAATCCGAACCCATCAGAAAGCGCACCACGCGGAGCGAGACACCCAGCGACAGTTCCGTCGTCTGCGGGTGCGGCGGCGGCCTGTCCAGGAGGAACTCGATCGTCAGGAACGACCGCTGCGGGTCAGCCAGCGGCGCGACTTGGATCGCGATCACCGGGCTGTACGCCGCCATGTACGTGCTGAAGATGCTGAGGGCGTCCGCTACAGTCGCGGCGGTGCGGGCCGCCACGCCGACCGGCCCCAGAATCTCGATGCCTTGCCGCTGCGCCAGCCGTCGCCCGAAGTCCGGTGTGTGGGTGGTCTGGGCGGCGGATTCGATCGCCTGTATCGCCGCGCGGTAGGGGATAAACGCGTCGTAGTTGCCGATATCCCTGACGCGGATGCCCGCTGCCCGCAGCAGGCTGGTCGGGTCGCCGCCCAATTCGGCGACCAGGCCGGGATAGTTCGAGAGCGCGGTCCCGCGCACCACGGACATGTTGTTGACCCTCAGCGGATGGATGCGGCATGTCAAGCACCCGTCGCGCGTCTTGAACCGTCAAAAGGCTGTCGCGAAGTGTCAAGACGCTGACCGGGTCGGTGATGAATCGTGGAGTCACCCAAAAAAGCCACCCGGATGAGGGGAAGCCCATGGTTTTCCGTGTCGCCATCACCGGCGGGGCCCGCGGCATCGGCCGCGCCACCGCCGAGGCCTGTCTGCGCGCGGGCATGTCCGTCCAGGAAGACATGGACGCGCTTGTCGAACCCCCACGCGGCTGCGATCCTGACACGCTGGTGGTATTCGGCGCCGCACACGTCTATATCCCGGTCGAGCAGGCCGAACGCCAGCGCCGCGTGTGCCCACGCGCACGAGTTGAAATCTTGCCTGGTGTCGGTCACTGGGCATGGCTTGAGCAACCCGATCGGGTTGTCGGGCTCGTTGTCCCGTTCTTGCGTGAGCGGGTCGGCACGACTTTCCAGAAACCCAGCTAAGACAGGGAGATTCACATGAACACCGCGTTGGAGCCCACCGCAGAGCAGTTTGCCGCGCTGACCGCGCGGCCGGAAGGCGCACCGGTGGTGATGGTCAACCTGCTGAAGTTCAAGACGCCGGGTGGCCTGGAGTCCTACCAGCGGTACGGCCGGGAAGTCGCGCCGCACCTTGAGCGTGTCGGCGCCACCGTACGTTACGCAGGCACCGCGCCAGCGTTCGTGATTGGTGACAGCGAAAAGCCGTGGTGGGACGCAATTCTTATCGTCGAGTATTCGACACCCGCGGCGTTCATCGACATGGTGACAACGCAGGAATACGCCAAGGTGCACGAGCATCGGGCCGCCGGGTTGGAGCGCGGCGACCTGATTGCGACGTCAGTGTGGTCGGTTGCGCTGGACTGAGCCTCCGCTGACCCGGACACCGGTCGTGTTGGAAGATCAGTTGCGGCTCACCCGCTGATCAGCAAGGCGATGGTGGTCGGGGACCGCAGGCCGTTTGCGGGCGCTCATCGCGATCGACCCGGAAGGTTTCGACGTGTGAAAGCACGCACCCGCGGCGCGCGTCAGAGCTTGTAACCGATGGCACGCAACAGGTCGTGCCGCGCGGTTATATCACGATCGGTCTCCACGCCGAGGGGGGTCTGTCCGTCGATAACGCCGACGATACCGCGGCCATGCGGAGTCACCGCGACGATGACATCGACCGGATTGGCCGTGGCGCAGTAGATCCCGCAGACCTCGGGCACCGCCTTCACCGGGTTGAGGACGTTGACGGGGAATCCCTCACGCAAGAAAATCACGAAACTGTGCCCGGCTGCGATGGCCAGCGCAGCGCGGGTCGCGAGGTCCCCCAACTCAGCGTCGTTGCCGGTGCGTCGAACCAAGCGCGGTCCGGACGCCTCACAAAAGGCAAGCCCGAACCGCAGTGATGGGCTCACCCCGACCAGGGCCTCGTACAGATCTTCGACCGTTTTGATGAAATGTGCCTGGCCGATTACTACGTTGACATCTTCC
>DATIOT010000306.1:0-5958 GCA_035472875.1 Mycobacterium sp. | reverse complement strand
GTGTTTTCCCGCCGTGCCGATGGTCGTCCGTGCACCGGCCGCCCAACCCGGCTAAGTCAAAACTGCGGATACGTATCTGATATCGCCGAACGCGACCATGGACGGTTGATCGGGAAACTCGAAACCGTTGTCGGCGTAGAGTTCGGGTGTGCTGTGCACCGTCGACTGCCAGCCGCGATCGGCCAGGTAGGCCACCACATCGTTGCGCTCGCCGGGGTAGACCAAATCGGCCCAGTTGAGGTTCAATCCCAGGCGCCGCCAGCGCTCGCTGATCTCGCGTCCCCGCTTTTCGATGCGGTCGCGGATGTTTGGCACGTAGCCGGTGCCCAGTCTGCTGCCGCTGGCGCTCAGCGCGGTGATGTTGTCGAACAAGCGGTCCTGTGCGTCAGGCGGCAAATACGCCAATAGCCCTTCGGCGCTCCAGGCCGTCGGCTGAGTGGTGTCAAATCCGCTGTCGCGCAATGCCGCCGGCCAGTCGTCGCGCAGGTCGACCCCCACCGCCCTGTGGTCGGCGGTCGGAGTTGCGCCCAGATCCGCCAGGGTGCGGGTCTTGAACTCGATCACCTGAGGCTGGTCGACCTCGTAAAGGACGGTCCCGGCCGGCCACGGCAGCCGGTACGCGCGGGTGTCGAGTCCGGAGGCCAGGATGACGGCCTGGCGTATACCCGCTTCGGCCGCGCCGAGGAAAAACGCGTCGAAGAACCGAGTGCGGACTGCCATGCCTTCACTGAGTCGCTGTGGAGTGAATGCCGGATCCTCCTCGGCGACTTCGATTTCGCCGTTCATCATCCAGATAAATGCGTCGACGCCGACGGCGTTCACCAGTGGCTCGGCGAAGGGGTCGTCGATGAGTGGGTTCGGGCCCTTCGATGCCAGCGCCCGCCGAGCCGCCACCGCGGTGGCGGTGGCGCCCACGCTGGACGCCAAATCCCAACTGTCGCCGTCGAATCGCTTGGTGTCGGTGTTCGACCCATCTGTCATGGGGGTGCTCCTAGCTGCGCGTAGCGGTGAGGCTGACGATGTTGCGGAGCTGGGACGTCTCATCTTCGGGGAAGACGCGGCCGTAATCGGCGAAGAAGTCGCGCCGTGGCCGGGTGGTCACCTCCCAGCCTCGATCGGTCAGGTAGTCAACAACATTGCTGCGCTCGCCTTCGAAGAACAGTCCGGACAGGTCGATGTCGCAGCCCAAATTGGCCCACCTGTCGTTGAATTCCCGCGCACGTTCAGTCATTGTCGGGCCGGAATCGCCATGGTATTCGGTGGCCAGCTTGCTTCCGGGTGCGCTCAGCTCGGTTATGTTGTCAAAGAGCCGATCCTGGGCTTCGGGGGGAAGGTACATCAGCAAGCCTTCTGCGCTCCAAGAGGTTGGTTGCGTCACGTCAAAGCCACTGCGGCGCAACGCGTCCGGCCAATCTTCCCGCAGATCGATGCTTACGGTTCGCCGGTCCGCGGTCGCGGCGACACCCAGGTTTGCCATTGTGGCGTTCTTGAACTCGACGACTTTGGGCTGATCGACTTCATACACCACGCTCCCGGGCAGCCAAGCCAGCCGGTAGGCGCGCGCGTCGAGGCCAGCGGCCAGAATCACCGATTGGCGAAGACCGTCGCGGGCGGCGTTGAGGAAAAAATCGTCAAAGAAGCGAGTGCGGACCGAGATCGAATCTGTCTCCAGCCGCAAATCCCGTTCGCTGCCGTCTTGCGTCTCGGCTGGGACTATTTCACCGTCAGCCATGCGGATGAAGAACTCGAGGCCGACCGCGCGCACCAATGGCGCCGCGAACGGGTCGTTGATGATCGCGTCGGTCTCTGCGCTGGCCAGCGCTCGGGCCGCGGCGACCATCGTGGCGGTGGCACCGACGCTGGAGGCCAGGTCCCAGGTGTCTTGATCTGTGCGTGTCATGGTCCTCCTATTTCAATTCGGCCGAAACATAGATCACCTCGCCGAACGGGGCATCATCGTCGTCGATCGGCGGCAGCCCGTGTTGGGCCAGCAGATCCGTGGTGCTCGCGCTGGCGGTCTGCCAGCCGTGTCCGCACAGGTAAGTCCGCGCATCGGTGCGCTCGTCGAAATAGACCAGGCCGGCCATGTCGAGCTCGAAGCCGTGGCGGTTCCACATGTCTGACTGGCGCTGCATCCGTCTTCGCAGTTCCTGTTCGTTGAGTTCGTTGATGTCTAGCAGGCCTTCGGTCGCGAACCGGCTGCCCGGCGCGCTCTCTGCGGTGATCTGGTCGAGTAATCGGTTTTGCGCCTCAGCGGGCAGATAACCCAGCAACCCTTCGGCGATCCACGCGGTCCGCTGCGCGGGGTCGAAGCCTGCTCGTTTCAGTGCCGCCGGCCAATCGTCGCGCAAATCGATCGCCACCGCGCGCCGGTCCGCTGTCGGCTGGGCACCGAGCCCGGCCAGCGTCGCGGTCTTGAAGTCGATCACCTGCGGCTGATCGACTTCATACACGGTGGTGCCCGCCGGCCAGGGCAGCCGGTAGGCGCGGGAATCCAGGCCGGACGCCAAGATGACGGCCTGCCGGATCCCGGCTCGCGTGGCGTCGAGGAAGAAGTCGTCGAAGTAACTGGTGCGGATGGCCATCGCGTCGGCGAACCGCCGCATGCCCTTGGCGGCGTCTTCGTCGAGATCGCGGGGATCCAGTTCGCCGGTGGCCATCCGGGCGAAGAAGTCGACCCCGACCGCGCGGACCAGCGGCGCGGCAAATTGATCGCTGACCAGCGCGTCCGGCGTTCTGCTGGCCACCGCGCGGGCCGCGGCGACCATGGTGGCCGTCAAACCCACACCGGATGCCAGGTCCCAGGTGTCGCCGTCAAACCGTGCGCTGCCCAGTTGCGTCATACATTGTTCCTCATTCGATACTTAGCAAATGCAATGAGCCAGTAGCACTGTACGCCTCGCAGCTGACGGCTTCCTGTGTCCTTTTGGGGCGGCTCCACGGCGCCCCTTGAGGGCCCTGCCCAGATCAGCTGTTAGTCTCGTACACGGTTTGACGCGCGACGCCGTACGTCCTGGCCTGCGGGAGTTGGGCGCGTGACGCAGGATAATCCCCGGCTGCGCAGGAGGAAGAGTGCTTTCGGCTTTCATCTCATCGCTGCGGACAGTCGACTTGAGACGGAAGATCCTCTTCACGCTGGGCATCGTCATCCTCTATCGGGTCGGCGCCGCATTACCGTCGCCCGGTGTCAACTACCCGAACGTGCAGCAGTGCATCAAAGAGGCCAGCGGCGGCGAAGCAGGACAGATCTACTCGCTGATCAACCTGTTCTCCGGTGGCGCGCTGCTGAAGCTCACGGTGTTTGCGGTAGGGGTGATGCCGTACATCACCGCCAGCATCATCGTGCAGCTGCTCACCGTGGTCATCCCGCGGTTCGAAGAATTGCGCAAGGAAGGCCAGGCCGGCCAGGCCAAGATGACGCAGTACACCCGCTATCTGGCTATCGCGCTGGCGGTCCTCCAAGCCACCAGCATCGTGGCCCTGGCGGCCAACGGCGGGCTGCTGCAGGGCTGCTCGCTGGACATCATCGCCGATCAGAGCATCTTCACCCTGGTCGTCATCGTGCTGGTGATGACGGGCGGTGCGGCGCTGGTGATGTGGATGGGCGAGCTGATCACCGAACGCGGTATCGGCAACGGCATGTCCCTGCTGATCTTCGTCGGTATCGCCGCGCGCATTCCTTCTGAAGGCAAAACCATCCTGGACAGCCGTGGCGGTGTCATCTTCGCCGCAGTCTGTGCGGCCGCGCTGATCATCATCGTCGGAGTGGTGTTCGTCGAGCAGGGCCAGCGCCGGATCCCCGTGCAATACGCCAAGCGCATGGTGGGTCGGCGCATGTACGGCGGAACTTCGACCTATCTGCCGCTGAAGGTCAACCAGGCCGGCGTTATTCCGGTCATTTTCGCGTCGTCGCTGATCTACATTCCGCACCTGATCACCCAGCTGATCCGGAGCGGCAGCGGCGGTATGGGCAACAGCGGGTGGGACAAATTCGTTGGCACGTACCTGTCCGACCCGAGCGATCCGGTCTACATCAGCATCTATTTCGGCCTCATCATCTTCTTCACGTACTTCTACGTGTCGATCACCTTCAATCCCGATGAGCGCGCCGACGAGATGAAGAAGTTCGGCGGCTTCATTCCGGGCATTCGGCCGGGCAAGCCGACCGCCGACTACCTGCGTTTTGTGCTGAACCGGATTACGCTGCCGGGTTCGATCTACCTCGGCGTGATCGCGGTGCTGCCCAATCTGTTCCTTCAAATCGGCAATGGCGGAGGCGTCCAGAACTTGCCGTTCGGCGGTACCGCGGTTTTGATCATGATTGGCGTCGGTTTGGATACGGTCAAACAAATCGAGAGTCAGCTCATGCAGCGCAACTACGAAGGGTTCCTCAAGTGAGAGTCGTTTTGCTGGGGCCGCCGGGGGCGGGCAAGGGCACGCAGGCAGAAAAGCTCGCCGAGAAGCTCGGGATCCCGCAAATCTCCACCGGCGAGCTATTCCGGCGCAATATCGACAACGGAACCAGACTCGGCCTCGAGGCCAAGGGTTATCTGGACGCCGGTGACCTGGTGCCCTCCGAGCTGACCAACCAGCTGGTCGACGACCGGCTGAACGATTCGGATGCGGCCAAAGGTTTCATCCTGGACGGGTATCCGCGTTCGCTCGAGCAGGCCAAAGCGCTGCACGAAATGCTCCAACGCCGCGGCACCGACATCGATGCGGTACTGGAGTTCCGCGTGTCGCAGGAGGAGTTGTTCCAGCGGCTTAAAGGGCGTGGCCGCGCCGACGACACCGACGACGTCATCCTCAACCGGATGAAGGTCTACCGCGACGAGACCGCCCCGCTGCTGGAGTACTACAGCGGCGAGTTGAAGACTGTCGACGCCGTCGGCACGGTGGACGAGGTGTTCGCCCGCGCGCTGCAAGCGCTGGGCAAGTAACGATGAGCTCGCTGGCACGGCTGCGGAGCCGCAGAGTCGTGCCGCAGCGCAGCGCGGGTGAACTCGACGCGATGGCCGCGGCAGGCGCTGTGGTTGCTGCCGCGCTGCATGCCGTCCATGCCGCCGCGGTCTCCGGGACGTCGACCCTGAGCCTCGACGAAATCGCCGAGTCGGTGATCCGCGAAGCCGGCGCGACCCCGTCGTTCCTGGGCTATCACGGTTACCCGGCGTCGATCTGCGCATCGGTCAACGACCGGGTAGTTCACGGCATCCCGTCCGCAGCAGAAATAGTGGCACCCGGTGACCTGGTATCCATCGACTGCGGCGCGGTACTGGAGGGCTGGCACGGTGATGCTGCGGTCACCTTCGGGGTCGGGCCGTTGGATCCGGCCGACGAAGCGCTCTGCGCGGCGACCAGGGAATCGCTGGAAGCCGGAATCGCGGCGATGATCGCCGGTAATAGGTTGACCGACGTAGCGCATGCCATCGAAATGGGTACGCGTGCGGCCGAGGTCCACTACGGACGTGTTTTCGGGATCGTGGAGGGGTACGGGGGCCACGGCATCGGCCGGCACATGCACATGGACCCGTTCCTGCCCAACGAGGGTTCCCCGGGCCGAGGCCCGCTGCTGGCCCCCGGTTCGGTGCTGGCCATTGAACCGATGCTGACGCTGGGCACCGGCAAAACGGTGGTGCTCGACGACGAATGGACGGTGACCACCGCCGACGGGTCACGTGCGGCACATTGGGAACACACCGTCGCGGTAACGGAGACCGGGCCCCGCATCCTGACGCTCGCCTAGCCTTGAACTAAACACGTGCTCAACTCGTGTTAATAGGCGGAGGTGATCCAGTGGCTCGTGGGGCCGGCACCGCGGCTGCCGAAGCCGCTCTGATGAAGGCGCTCTACGACGAGCATGCCGCGGTTTTGTGGCGCTACGCAGTCCGGTTGACCGGCGACGCCAGCCTGGCCGAGGACGTCGTCCAAGAGACGCTGTTGCGGGCATGGCAACATCCG
>DATIOT010000305.1:0-2826 GCA_035472875.1 Mycobacterium sp. | reverse complement strand
GACCTCGCGAAGTTCCTGATCGGACAGGCGCTGTTCGTCGAGTACGATCCGGCCGTTGACGAAATGCCCAAGCAGGGTGTCGGCGACCGCGGTGGGCTGCTCGGCGATCTCCTTGAGCATGAAGTACTCGTAGCCGCCCTTTCGGCGGCGTCCAGGTCCCAGTCGATGTGAAATTTCCGCGCGTTGGCGGCGTCGTCGTTGCCGTCGAAGTCGGTGATCCGGTAGCCGTCGGCGGTGAGCACCACGGCCTGGTCCTGACCGAGTTCGACCGCTTCACGGGTGTGTTCGATGAACGCGGCCACATCGGAGCCGACGAACATCTCGCCGTCGCCGATCCCGAGCACCAGCGGTGTCGACCGGCGGGCGGCCACGATGGTGCCGGGCTCGTCGGCATTGGCGAACACCAAGGTGAAGTGGCCCTCCAGCCGGCGCAGTACGGCCAGCACGGAAGCCGCAAAATCACCGGCCGTCTCACCGTGCCGATAGGCCTGCGCCACCAGGTGCACAGCGACCTCGGTGTCAGTGTCGCTGGCAAACTCCACGCCGGCGGCCTCCAGCTCGTGACGCAGGGCCGCGAAGTTCTCGATGATGCCGTTGTGGACGACGGCAATCGTGCCGGCGGCGTCGCGGTGCGGGTGCGCGTTGCGGTCGGTGGGGCGACCGTGGGTTGCCCAGCGGGTGTGGCCCAGTCCGGTGGTGCCGCCCAGTGACGCCGGCGCCATTTCGGCCAGTGCCTGATCCAGGTTGGCCAGCCGGCCGGCACGACGACGCACGGTGAGTTTGCCGTTGCCGTCGACCAGTGCGATTCCTGACGAGTCGTAACCGCGGTACTCCATCCGGCGCAGCGCGTCCATGACGACTTGGCAGGCAGGGCGCTGCCCGACGTAGCCGACAATTCCGCACATTCTGATCAGGGTAGTGCAAGCCGTCCCACCGGAGGCTTGCACCCGGCTGACCAGTGGCTACCCCATCGCGTGGATTTGCAGCGTGACTACGCTGGGCAACACTTTGGCGGCAACCTGCTCGACCGATGGGGGCTCGCAGGGGTTAACAACGGAGCGCGGCGCAGGAGAACCAGGGACGAACAACTGCCCCTCGATAGTGGGCGGAAGGACGAGTACGGCCACGGCGACACCGATTGCTGCACAGACTATTACGACGGCAACGCCACGCATAACGAATTTCCGAACATGAGCCAGCCTCTGCCGCCGCGCAGTCACCAACTTCGCCCAGTGGGAGGCGTTGGGCGCCTCATGCCGGCCGGCCCGCTGAACATCAGACATTGGCATCACACCGTCGTGCGCATCGTTTCGGTTCCGGCACCGCCATCGCCGCCATCGAGCAGCCTGCCCAGTTGTCGTCGGCCACGGTGAAGCTGCGAAGCCACGGTTCCGGTCGGGGTGTTGATGATCGCCGCGATCTCCTGGTAATGGAGCCCCTCGACATCGGCGTAATACACCACGTCGCGAAGATGCTTCGGCAGTGCCTGCATCGCCGCTTTGATCTCGTTATCCGGCAGTGACTCTAGCGCCTGGTCCTCGGCGGAACGCAGCCCCGCCTGCACGCAACGTGTGTAGGTATCCAGCAAACGCTGCTCGGTGACCTCCTCGGTGCAGTACTGCACGGGCTGACGCCGCTTCTTGCGATAGTCACTGATATAGCTGTTGATCAAAATTCGCGACAGCCACGCGTGCATGTTGGTGTCCCGCCGAAACGAATGAAAACCCGCGTACGCCTTCATCATCGTTTCTTGCACCAAATCCTCCGCGTCCGCGTGATTGCGGCTCATCCGAAACGCCTTGCGGTACAAGACGTCGCGCAGCGGTACGGCCTCATCTTCAAACCGGGCGCTCATCCCGGCCTCGACCGACCGTCTTCGAACGGGTCTGCGAGCTCGCGTCGCCCTCGGATGGGGCTGGGCGGCGGTCATTATCGTCCCTTCGTGGGTGAATCGCACCCGACCAGCAGGCTGGCGTGAGCCGAGCTGCGAAGCAGACTGCGGCACCCGTGATTGCTTTCGGAATTCGTCATGTCGCTTCGCGCCTCACGACGTCATGGCGTGCACCCAGCGCCGCGACAGCCGCTTGCACGCACCGTCAAAGGCGCGCCGAGCCGGGGCATCGTCGCCGAACTTCCCCATATCCAGATCAATCTTGAAGGTGGCCAACTGCCAACCCAACAAGTTCAACCGAATAGTCACGTTCATGTCATGCACCCGGAAATCGCGCACACCAGGCTCGAGCACCTTGCTATCCACTTTGGTAAAGACGGGGTCGCCGCGCCCGATCGGGCGGGCGGGCAGGTGTTGCGTCATCACGCTGCCACCCGCTCAGATAGTCGCTGACCGAGAACGCTACTCATGATGCTCCTTACCTCGGCTGATTTTGTTGCCGGCCTTGCGTTTCCAGCCGATACGTCGATCGTCATCCCAGGTGGCGCCAAGCGTCGACGTATTTTCAGACAACACAACCCACCCTTGGGTGTTGCCACCGACAACGCCGCCACCGCACCACGAGCGGCGCACACACGCCGTGCGCGAGAACACTGACAGGCCCGCCCCGTTGTGCGCGACGACATCGACACCCTCGATCACCGCCCAGACGATCGAGTAATGCAGAACACAAATTGGCACCGGATTTACCAATGCGAGGAAGAAAGTACTGACCACGACGACGGCTCTTGGGCGCGGAGCACGAACCTGACCAGTACCACAACCTCGCCTACTTGCCGCGCTACAGCGAAACGGCTAAGAATCGACGACTTCCACGTCCTGTGGCCGCGCTGCGCGACGCTGGCATCGAGGCACACGCCGCAATGGTCTTGACC
>DATIOT010000304.1:0-4225 GCA_035472875.1 Mycobacterium sp. | reverse complement strand
ACCGGCGACGCGCTGGAACCCGAAGAATTGAGTGCGGTGATCACCGTAAAACTTCCATATCAACGACTCAGGCCCCAGCCGCGGCGACGCGTCGGCGATCTCGTCGTCTACCGGCATAGGCACCGCTTCGCGGACACCGGTGTCGAATCCGGCACCAGCGGTTGGCCCGGCCAACTTGTCGTTCTGGGCGGTCATGCCCACCTCCTCGCGGCACGTGCATGGCACGCCTAGACCTTGTGAAGCAGTGACACAAAACCGTATCTTTGTTCCGAGACTAGCAATCGGTGGAGACGTCCGCAAAGCAGGTGAGTCGGATACGATGCGGCCAATCATGCAGTCCGAAGGGGGCTCCAAAACAGGCCTGACGGCCGAGTCGATTACCGATCTCGACCGCACCATCCTGGACACCGCGCGCAAGGTCTTCGAGACCTATGGTGTGCGTCGCGCCAACATCGAAGACGTCGCCGCCCGAGTCGGGGTTAGCCGCAGCACCATTTACCGGCGTTTCCCCACCAAGGACGATCTGTTCGAACATGTGGTGCGGCGCGAGGCCGAACTGTTCTTCATCACGCTGGATCAGGCCACCACCGGCCGTGATCCGGAGGAGGCCGTGATCGAGGCCTTTGCGCTGGGTGTGCGCCTGGTCCAAGACTCGCCCCTGTATTCCCGGATCGTCGAAAGCGAACCCGAACTGTTCGGCCTGTTTTCCCGTTCGCACGTCTTCCCGATTGGCCAATTCGCCGACGGAATCGCCCATACCCTGCGACGATGCGGGGCCGACATTCCCGAGCCCGACCTGGCCAACATCGCCGACATCCTGCTGCGCGTCGCGCTTGGCATCATCGTTTTCCCCACCGACCGACTCGACACGTCGGATCCCGAGGCCGTCCGTGAGTACGCCGCCCGCTATCTGGTCCCGATCATCGGCGGCTAACAGGTCTTCGGCTTGTCGGTGCCCTGAACTAGCCTTAAATCGTGGTGCTGGCTCCGCGCACCCGGTACGCCAGTTGTGGCGAGACGGACATCGCCTATCAGGTCTTCGGCGATGGCCCGGTCGACCTGCTCGTGCTGCCCGGGCCATTAATCCCGATCGACTGCGTCGACCTCGAGCCGTCGATGTACCGATTTCATCGGCGCCTGGCGACATTCGCCCAAGTGATCCGGTTCGACCAGCGCGGGATTGGCCTGTCGTCGCGCGTTCCCGCGCTGGACATGTTGGGGCCGAAGTTCTGGGCACAAGACGCCATCGCAGTCATGGACGCGGTTGGCTGCGAGCGGGCGACGGTTCTAGCCCCCGGTTTCACCTCGTTGGCCGGGCTCGTTCTCGCGGCCGATTACCCCGATCGGGTGGACAACCTGGTGATCATCAACGGCGGGGCCCGCACGCTGCGCGCTCCCGACTATCCGATAGGCGCCGAAATCAGCACCGTCGATCCGTACACAACGATCGGAATCGAGCCAGATGCCGTCGAGCAGGGCTTCGACATCCTCAGCATCATCGCCCCCTCCGTCGGTGAGGACGACGCATTCCGGTCGTGGTGGGACATGGCCGGCAACCGCGCCGCCTCGCCCAGCATGGCCCGTGCCTTCATCAACAAGATCAGGGAGGCCGATGTCCGCGACACACTGCCACGCGTCGCCGCGCCAACGCTGATCCTGCATCGCGACAACCCGAACTTCAGCCCTGTCGCGCACGGTAAGTATCTCGCCGAGCACATCGCCGGATCTCGTTTCGTCGAACTACCGGGGGAAGACACCCTGTACTGGGTCGGGGACACCGGCCCGATACTGGACGAGATCGAAGAGTTCATCACCGGAGTGCGGGGCGGCTCCGAGGCCGAGCGCCTGCTCACCACGATCGTATTCACCGACATCGTCAGCTCCACCGAACGCGCTGCCCTGCTCGGCGACGACCGGTGGCGCGACCTGCTGGACAACCACGACACCATCGTGCGCCACGAACTGCAGCGATTCGGTGGGCGCGAAGTCAACACCGCCGGAGACGGATTCGTCGCGACGTTCAGCAGCCCGAGCGCCGCGCTCGCCTGCGCCGACGAAATCGTCGAGGCGGTCCGGGTGCTCGGCATCGAGGTGCGGGTGGGCATTCACGCGGGCGAGGTGGAAGTGCGCGGTGCCGACGTCGCCGGCATGGCCGTGCACATCGGTGCGCGCGTGGCGGCACTGGCAGGGCCGAGCGAGGTGCTTGTGTCCTCGACGGTGCGCGACATCGTGACCGGATCGCGGCACAGGTTCGCCGACCGCGGCGAGAGCGCGCTCAAAGGCGTGCCGGGCTACTGGCGCCTTCATGCTCTGGTTAGCGAGCATGCGGTCGTCAGGCGGTAACGAAGGCCACATTCTGGGCGGTCGAGGCGCACGGCAGCTCGGCGTAGGCTGCCATGGGGGGCCTGCCCGAACCTCAGCTGCCGGTGGCTCTCAGTTCGAATTCGGCGTACAGCTTGGTATCTGATCGAAGGAGTACGCATGACCGACGTGCACATTTCGCTGCCTCCCGCATTGCGCCGAGCGCTGGATCTACTTGCCGATCCGCCGGCGGATCCAGACGTGAGCAAGGGTTATCTCGATCTGCTGGGTACCAGCGATGACGGCGTCGTCCCGAAGAACACAGGTCCGATCCAGGCGGCGTGGGCATCACCGATCGGGTCGATGCTCTATGACAACGCCCAAGCCCTCTCGCGCCGGCTGATCAGCGCATTTCAGCACCCCGCCGAGTGGCTGAACATCCCGCCGGGCGGAACCGCACTGGACGTCGGCTCGGGTCCAGGCAATGTCACGGCGTCGCTGGCACGCGCCGCCGGCCCGGATGGGCTGGCCTTGGGCGTCGACATCTCCAAACCGATGCTGGCACGCGCCGTCCGCAATGAAGCTGGACCACAAGTCGGCTTCTTACGCGCCGACGCACAACGACTTCCATTGCGCGACAACACTGTCGACGCGGTCGTCTCGATCGCCGTGCTGCAACTGATTCCTAATCCGGCAGCCGCCCTTGCCGAGATCGCGCGGGTGCTGAGACCGGGCGGAAGACTGGCTATCATGGTCCCCACCGCTGGGCGCGCTGCGCGGTTTTGGCAGATGCTGCCGAACGTCGGGGCGCATGTGTTCGACGACGACGAAATCGGAGACATTCTGGAAGACAACGGCTTTGCCAGCGTGCGAGTCAAGATCGTCGGCACATTTCAGTGGGTGCGCGGCAAAAACGGGTGAGTTCCTAGTTGCGTTTCATGGCGGGGTGATTGCGTGACAGCACCGGCAACAGCAACTCGGGTGGCGCAACCCGGAAGAAGGCCGACGCGACCCGGTTGACACGACCGGGGACGACGACGGCCTTGCCGGCCGCCAGACCGTCGATTCCGGCCTGCGCCACCTTCTCGGCGGGAACCCACATCACTCGTGGCAGCGCCGATTCGGCTTCCTCCTTGGAAAAACCGGCGGCCTCGCCGAACCCGGTGTCCACCGGCCCCGGGCAGAGCACGGTCGCGCTGACCCCGGTGCCGCGCAGCTCACCGCGCAGGCTGTGGGTGTAGGCCAACACGAACGCCTTGGCGGCGCCATATGCCGCTTGCCCCGGCAGGGGACCGAACCCGGCGATCGATGCCACGTTCAGCACGGCACCTTGATGACGGTCGACCATTCCGGGCAGGAATCTGCTGCACAGGTCGACGACCGCGGCCACGTCGACCTCGACCAGGTTAACCTCTTGTTCAGGAACCGATTTCGCAACAACTCCGAGCGTCGAGAACCCGGCGTTGTTGACGAGGATGTCCGGAACCAGGCCGAGTGCCGCGATCCCGTCCAGCAGTCCCGCGCGGGCGGTCCGGTCGGCCAGGTCTGCGGGCAACGAGTGCGCTTGTGGTCCCAGCCGTCCCGCGAGCTCTTCGAGGCGGTCGGCGCTGCGGGCCACGAGCACGACCTGATAGCCGCGCCGGGCGAGTGTCTGTGCAAGCTGCTCGCCGATGCCGGACGAGGCGCCGGTGACGATGGCGGCGCGGTCATTCCCCGGTGGTGGAAGAGCCATCACTGCCCCGCGGGGGCTTGTGCGAGCACAGCGAGCTTATCCATCGACTCGCGCAGCATCTCGGCCGTCGTCGAACGAGCTTTCTCCAGCCGGGTGCTGTCGGTCAGCGCCGTCCAGTCGTAGGTGTGGGTGACGCTGGTGAGTGTGGCGTTGATCGGGTTGAGCTCCCAGCGCCATAGGTGGCCGGGCGGC
>DATIOT010000303.1:0-2337 GCA_035472875.1 Mycobacterium sp. | reverse complement strand
GTCGGCTGCTCGGCGATGATGGTGCGTCCAAGCCCCCACAGCGCCGCCTGCGCCGGGTCGACCGGCTCGCCGGATTCGGTCGCCACGGCGCGTTCGGTGATGATCCACAGTCCGCCGGTGAGTTTCACCGCCTCGTCTGCCAGCGAGGTGTGCACGGCACTGAGTAGGTTGGCGATCCCGGTCTCGAGCCGCGCCGTGAATTCGGCACTCGACTCTGCTGCACTAGGTTGTCCGGCACTGCGCCAGACGATCCCGGAGATCGGCGCACCACGCTCCTGAGGCCGTGCGAACAGCTGCTGCCATTGCTCCGGATCGGTAGTCGGGTCGAACCGGATGCAACCCGGCAGTTCGCCCGCCAGCTCGTCGAATCCGGCAATCAGCCAGGTGCCGTTCGCGTTCTCGGCACCGTTACTCGGCGCCAGGAGCGGCACCTCGTGCCAGCCGAGGGTGTACAGCAGCCGGGTGGCATCGCCGCCGAGCGCGCGCAACAACGCCTCGCGGGGCGCGCGTTTGACCGTGAACTCGCGAATCCCGCCCAGATGGCGACCATCCCGACCGACGAAATCAATATCGAAGACCTGGGTTTCGCTGTCGAACGCGCTGGCACGCCACCTCCCGCAACAATAAAACCGCCGAGGCATCTTCTCCCGCAGTGCCACTTGCCCGTACCGCAACGGCAACAACAGATCGTTGATCCCCTGTTCGGCCGCGGTAAGCGCCGGGAACGCCGAGGTGATTCCGGTGCACAGATCAAGCAGCACCGGATGCATCGGCTCGGTTCCGAGGTGTTCAGCGAGTTCGTCGCCGACGGCGACATCGCCGATCGCCTCACCCTGGCCGATCCATAGCGATTTGAGGGACGTGGACCAGGTTGTTCCCCATTCCAGCTCGCTCTCGGCGAAGGTCTCGACCAGTAGCTGGGGACGACTGCGGTCCAACCGCTCGATTGCCGCGTCGATGGAGTCCGCCGGATCGGGCGCCGGCTCGTCATCGACACCAGCGACGACGGTGCCATCGGCGTTCAACGACCATTCAGCATCACGGACGCCGTATGGGCGGCTGTGCACCCGGAAGCTCCAGCCGTCGCCGTCCTCCAGCGGATGCAAAGTCAGCTGCACCTCGCGAGAAGTCTTCTCGGCCAGGATGATGGGCTCATAGAAATAGACGTCTTGCACCCGCCCCGGCGGCCCAACGGCGGCCAGGGCCATCGCCGCATACGTCGCCCCCGGAACGACGACGGTGCCATAGATGACGTGATCGGAAAGCCACGGCTGCGACTTGACCGACAGCCGGCTGGTGTAGACGGAGTCACCGGAGGCGAGATCTTTTGCACTACCCAGGATTCCGGATACGGTAGCGCCCTGACCATCGATGCCGGCGATGCCGGAAGTCTTGGGCCAGAAGCGACGGCGCTGGAACGGATAGGTGGGCAGTTCGAGTCTGCGGCGGGGTTGATGATGCAGCGCAGCGAACTTGGGCCGATGACCGCTGACGTAGACCGCAGCCAGCGCTTCGGCGATCTGGCGCCGGTCGCCGACGCCCTTGCGCAGGGAAACGATCGCACGCGGCGCGGCCAAATGTTCCGGCCAGACCTGCACCGCAGCCCCGGTCAGAACCGGTTGCGGACCGATCTCCATCAACACCGAGCATCCCAGCGCCGCCACGGTGTGCACGCTTTCGGCGAACTGCACCGGCTGGCGGGAATGCCGCCGCCAATATTGCGCGTCTAGCCGGGTTTCCGCCGTGAGCACGGCGCCGGTGCGGTTGCAGACCAGCGGCAACGTCGGCACAGCGAACTGCAACCGCGCTGCGTACGACTCGAATTCACCGAGCACCGGCTCCAGCAACTCCGAATGGAAGGCGTGACTGGTTTCCAGCCAGCTGCAGCGGATCCCGTCATTACCACATATGGTGACTATCTGTTCCAGATCCTCGCCCGGACCTGACAAGACGGTGTTGGGGCCGTTGTAGGCTGCGACGGAAACCCGAGAAAGTTCGTTGGCGATTTCCTCGACGTGCTTGGCGTCGGCGAACACCGCCACCATTCGCCCACCTTCGGGCAGACTGCCGAACAGCCGGCCGCGCTCGGCCATTAGCCGTGCCCCGTCCTCGAGGCTGAAAACCCCGGCGACACACGCCGCCGCGTACTGGCCCACGCTGTGCCCCAGCACCACATCGGGCTCGACGCCCCACGACTGCCAAAGCCGGGCCTGGCCCATCTCGACGGCGAAAAGCGCGGGCTGCGCAAACGACGTGTGCCGCAGTGTTTCTCCGGCCTCACCGCCGGTGTCGCGGTCGGCGGCGAACAGCACCTCCAGCAACGAGCGCGGCAGGATC
>DATIOT010000302.1:0-9731 GCA_035472875.1 Mycobacterium sp. | reverse complement strand
TCGGCGATCCACGAGCATTCGCGATCCTGGGCCGCGCACTGCCGCTGTAGCGGCGGTGGCCAGAGGCGGCGCGCCACGGGCGCAGATCGGACGACTCGCCGAAGCGACACACCGGATCTGGCACGATGACCTGGTGCGCACCAGCCCTCCCCCGCTGAAAGCCCGAGGATTCAGTGCCCGGCGGCGCCGCGTGCTGGCCATCGTGATGCTGCTGCTGCTTGTCCCCCTGGCCACCGGATGCCTGCGGGTCAGGGCGTCGCTCACCATCTCGCCCGATGACCTGGTGTCCGGGGAGATCATCGCGGCGGCTAAGCCCAAAAGCCCTAAAGACCCCGGTCCACAGCTTGGCGGCGATTTGCCGTTTAGCCAGAAAGTGGCGGTTTCGAACTACGACAGCGACGGCTATATGGGCTCACAGGCGGTGTTCTCCGATTTGACCTTCGCCGAGGTGCCCCAGCTGGTCCAGATGAACGCCGACGCCCAAGGGGTGAATCTGTCGCTGCGCAGAAGCGGCAACCTGGTGATTCTGGAAGGCCGGGCGGATCTGACGTCAGTGACTGATAACGATGCCGACGTCGAGTTGACCGTCGCCTTCCCCGGGGTGGTGACCTCAACCAACGGTGATCGCGTCGAGCCCGACGTCGTGTCGTGGAAGCTCAAACCGGGCGTGGTGAGCACGATGACCGCCCAAGCCCGCTACACCGATCCCAATACCCGTTCCTTCACCGGAGCGGGCGTATGGCTGGGTATCGCGTCCTTCGCGGCCGCTGGCGTAGTCGCGCTGCTGGCCTGGATCAGTCGGGACCGCTCCGCGCGGTTTACTGCACCGCGCGATCAACCGCCCAGCTAGACCCGTTGGACAGGTGACCAGTAGGCGAGCATCTCCGCGAAGGTCTGGAACGCGGGACCGGAAACCCCGTAGGTGGCCTCGAGATGGATGCTGAGCGGAAAGCCGAGGTCGCCGACACCGTCTATCACGCGCTTGTAGAGGTCGACCATGAGCTGACGCTTCTGAGCAGGCTCGCTGGCGGCCAGCCGCTTGACGAACGCCTGCTCGTCAGCCACCGCGGCGTTGCCGGGATCCTGAATTAGCCAGTTGATCAGGCCAACGCGACTCTCAACCTTCGGTACGAAGCCGAACGACAGCAGGATTTCCGGCCGGTGATCGGTGTTCTTGGCGAACTCGGTCAAAAAGTCCACGATCGCGTCGGAATACAGCAACTGCGTCATGCCGTAAGTCGCGCCCTGGTTGCACTTGAAGTTGAACCGGCCTTGTTCGCCGTCGCGGGTGGGGATCAGGATCACCCCGCGATTGGCAATGAGGTCGCGGTAAATCGACAGCGCGTCGGTCGGCGCGACCCCGGAGCCCTCACCGTCGTTCATCGTGCGCGGTACGCCGACGAACACCACGCCCTGCATACCGGCATCAGACAGTTGGGCGAGCCGCTGACGCAGGGAGGGCTCGTCCATGAACGCGGTGACCTGGGTGCACAGGCCCTTGAACCCGGACAACTCCGGTTTGATGATCGACCAGAAGTCCAGCACGTCCAGCTTCGGCTTCATCGCGACAGGACGGTCGTCCTCCTCGGCGATCATTCCCGGAATCATCACGTGCCGGATCCGGCCGTCAAGACCAGATTCAGCCGAGTACCGCACCACTTTTCGCGCATCTTCGCGTGCCCGCTCCCGACCGTCTTCCACGTTCGGTGGCACCAGCTCGAGCGCGATGGTGTTGAGGGTCACGCAGCTCCTCTCCCTCAGAACGACTATTGCCTGACCGTTCCCTTTCCGCGCAGCGCCGCGCGAAGCCCAGGCACCTCGCCAGCATAGGGAGCGTGGGGGTGCCACCCGCTTGCGGGGGAATAGTGAGCCAGTCGAAGCAACTGGGGCCGCCAAGACGACCGGTGATGTCGAAATGGGCACCCGCGTCGCGCCGAATACACTGGTCGGGCCTAGAGAACACCGAGCCACGCCAGAAAGGGGCGCCGCGCTGAGCGTCGAAGCAGCGGCAACCGTCGAGTTGACCGGCGCCATTACCGATCGACTTCGGCGGTACTTGCACGACCGGCGCACCGAGACCGGCTACATCGGTACCGACTACGGCGTTTTGATTGCCGCCCTCGAAGATTTTGTCCTCAACGGAGGCAAGCGGCTGCGGCCTGCCTTCGCCTACTGGGGCTGGCGCGCGGTGGCAACCGGGGAACCCGGTCCTGAAGTGCTGCTGCTGTTTTCCGCGCTGGAGCTATTGCACGCTTGCGCGCTGGTGCACGACGACGTGATTGACGACTCCTCCACCCGGCGCGGCAGGCCGACGGCTCACATCCACTTCGCGGCGCTGCACCGCGACCGGAACTGGCGGGGCTCGCCGGACCGGTTCGGGGTGTCGGCAGCCATCCTGCTCGGTGACCTGGCGCTGGCCTGGGCCGACGACATCGTCTTCGGAGCGGGCATATCGCCCGCGGCCCAGCGGCGCGTCCACCGCGTGTGGGCCGATATCCGGACCGAGGTGCTGGGCGGGCAATACCTCGACATCGTCGCCGAAGCCAGCGCCGCGGAGTCGATTGCGTCGGCGATGAACGTCGATACCTTCAAGACCGCTTGTTACACCGTGACGCGACCGCTGCAGCTGGGGGTGGCCGCCGCTGCTGACCGCCCTGATGTTCAAGCCGTCTTCGACCAGTTCGGGACCGACCTCGGCGTGGCGTTCCAGCTACGTGACGACGTGCTGGGCGTGTTCGGGGATCCTGCGGTGACAGGCAAGCCGTCTGGTGACGATTTGAGATCAGGCAAGCGCACCGTGCTGCTTGCCGAGGCAGTGGAGTTGGCGGACAAGTCAGACCCCCTGGCGGCCAACGTGTTGCGCAGCTCGATCGGCGCGCAGCTGACCGACGCGCAAGTGGGCGGACTGCGCGACGTCATCGAGTCGGTAGGCGCCCTGGCCGCAGCCGAGCAACGTATCGCCGCGCTGACCCAGCGGGCGCTGGCCACGCTGGCAGCCGCACCCATCAACGCGGCGGCCAAAGCGGGGCTCTCCGAACTGGCCAAGATGGCCACGAACCGGACTGCCTGATCCGATGACGACTCCGACGCACATCTCGGCCGAACGCTCGCCGGCGATGAAACATTGGCTCAGCCAACATTTTTCGCGGCTGCTTGCGTTCGCCGCCAGTCCGCAGGGGGGACCGGCAAAGCTGGGCTTTTCGGGCTCCGTGCTGATCACCATGGGTGGGCTGGGGGCGGGCAGCACCAAGCCACACGACCCCCTGCTCGAATCGATGCATCTGTCCTGGCTGCGCTTTGGGCACGGACTGGTGCTGTCGTCGATGCTTTTGTGGACGGGTGTGGGTCTCATGCTGATCGCCTGGCTGGTCCTGGGACGTCGCGTGGTGGCCGGCGCCGCAACCGAGTTCACGATGAGAGCCACCACCGGCTTCTGGTTGGCGCCGTTGCTGGTATCAGTACCCGTTTTCAGTCGTGATACCTATTCATATCTGGCCCAGGGCGCACTCCTGCGCGACGGCTTCGACCCCTATGCGGTGGGTCCGGTAGCTAACCCGAATGCATTGCTGGACAACGTAAGCCCCATTTGGACCATCACCACAGCGCCCTACGGTCCGGTGTTCATTCTGGTTGCGAAGCTCGTCACGATGGTGGTCGGCAATCACGTGATCGCCGGTACCATGCTGCTGCGCTTGTGCATGCTGCCCGGATTGGCGCTGCTGATCTGGGCCGCTCCTCGATTGGCCCATCATCTGGGCACCGACGGCCCGACCGCCCTGTGGATCTGTGTTCTCAACCCGCTGGTGCTGATCCACCTGATGGGTGGGGTGCACAACGAGATGCTGATGGTCGGCCTGATGACCGCCGGTATCGCGCTGACCTTCGGCGGCCGCCATGTCCTGGGCGTCACCCTGATCACGGTCGCGATCGCGGTCAAAGCCACCGCCGGTATCTCGTTGCCTTTTCTGGTGTGGGTGTGGATGCGGCGTCTGCGCGACCAACGGGGATATCGGCCTGCCCGGGCGTTCCTGGCGGCCACCGCGATGTCCCTGCTGACCTTCAGCGTGGTCTTCGGCATATTGTCCGCGGTAGCCGGTGTCGGCCTGGGATGGCTGACCGCACTGGCCGGATCGGTGAAGATCATCAACTGGCTGACCGTACCGACCGCGGCGGCCAACCTGATCCACGCCCTCGGCAGTGGGTTTTTCCCGGTCAACTTCTACGCCACGCTACGAGTCACTCGGTACATCGGAATCGCGATCATCGCGGTGTCGCTGCCGCTGTTGTGGTGGCGGTTCCGGCGCGACGACCGCGCAGCGCTGACCGGGATCGCGTGGTCGATGCTTATCGTGGTGCTGTTCGTCCCCGCGGCCCTGCCGTGGTATTACTCCTGGCCGCTGGCGGTAGCGGCCCCGCTGGCCCAATCACGACGGGCGGTCGCGATCATCGCCGGGCTATCGATATGGGTGATGGTGATTTTCAAACCCGACGGATCGCAGGGCATGTATTCGTGGCTGCACGTCTCGCTTGCCACCGCCTGCGCGCTGGTTGCCTGGTACTCGCTATACCGGGCGCCAGAACCGAAGGCTACCGAGGCCGAAGAGCCCGTCGCCGCCTAGTACGCCATAGCTTGCGCGCGGCGCACCACTTCCCGGGCCTGGTGGGCATGCAGCGCGTCGACGGGACGGGCGTTGCTGATGGCATCCCGGGTGCCGTCGCGGGTGAGCGTCAGCGACGGGTCGGGGGTGAACAGCCAGCGCACGATCTCCGTCTCGTGATAACCGCCGTCGTGCAGGATCGTCAACAGCCCCGGCAGGCTCTTGACCACCTCACCGGAATTGGTGAAGAACACCCGCGGTATCACCACCCCCCCGGCGCGTCGCACCGCGAGCAGATGGCCTTCTCGCAGCTGTTGCTGCACCTTGCTCACCGGCACGCCGAGCAACTCCGCGACTCTGGGCAGGTCGTAGGTTGGCTCGTCGGGATCTAAAACATCGTCGCCGGCCGGAATACTGCCCACCGCGCAAGTGTAGGCCCCTGGTACGCGCCAGGGTCCCGCATTGCGCTTATGTTCCGCCGCCAATCGCACCGCCACACCTACGATGGCCCCGTGGCCGGAGCCGGGACGGGCGACCCGTTGGAGAGCACGTTGCTAGATGGCCGCTACCTGGTCCAGGCCAAGATCGCCAGCGGGGGTACCTCGACGGTCTACCGCGGTCTCGACGTCCGACTCGACCGCCCGGTGGCGCTGAAGGTGATGGATTCTCGCTGGGCCGGCGACGAGCAATTCCTGACCCGCTTCCAGTTCGAGGCCCGCACGGTTGCCCGGCTGAAGAATCCCGGTCTGGTCGCGGTCTACGACCAGGGCCTAGACGCCCGGCACCCGTTTCTGGTGATGGAGCTCATCGAGGGCGGCACGCTGCGCGAACTGCTGGCCGAACGCGGTCCAATGCCACCCCACGCCGTAGTGGCGGTGCTTCGCCCGGTGCTGGGCGGGCTGGCCGCCGCGCATCTGGCCGGCCTGGTGCATCGTGACGTGAAACCCGAAAACGTCCTGATCTCCGACGACGGCGACGTCAAAATCGCCGATTTCGGCTTGGTACGTGCCCTCGCGGCCGCTGGAATCACCTCCACCAGCGTCATTCTGGGCACCGCGGCCTATCTGTCTCCCGAGCAAGTGCGCGGTGGCAACACGAGTCCGCGCAGCGATGTCTACTCTGCCGGGATCCTCACCTATGAGCTGCTGACCGGGCGCACACCGTTCACCGGCGACTCGGCACTGTCGATCGCTTACCAGCGGCTGGACACCGACGTGCCGCGGGCAGGCGCGGCGATCGACGGTGTGCCACCCCAATTCGACGAGCTGGTGGCGCACGCGACCGCCCGTGACCCCGCCCACCGATACGCCGACGCGATCGAGATGGCTGCCGACATCGACGCGATTGCCGACGAATTGGACCTGCCGGACTTCCGGGTGCCGGCCCCGCGTAACTCCGCGCAACACCGGTCGGCGGCGCTGCAACACGGCCGGACGAGCGAGCGCCGGGCCAGCGCGCAGCAACCGCGGACGCCCCAGGGAGCTCCGGTTCGCCACCCCACCCGCCAGTTGACCCGTGGACCCGGGGAGTGGTCGGAATCGAAACGCCCGGCCGAGCCTGAATCCCAATCCGACCAGGGTGAATACGAATACGAGCCTGTCTCAGGCGAATTCGCCGGTATCGCGCTGAGCGAATTCGTCTGGGCGCGTCAGCATTCCCGGCGCATGGTGCTGATCTGGGTGGCACTCGTGCTGGCGCTCACCGGGCTGGTCGCGACCGCGGCATGGACGATCGGTAGCAATCTGAGCGGCCTGCTGTAGCCGGCTGCGCCTTGGGGTAGTCAGTCGCGCAACATCTCCGCGACCAGGAACGCCAATTCCAGCGACTGCTGGGTGTTCAGCCGCGGATCACACGCCGTCTCATAGCGGCCGGCCAGGTCCATGTCCGAGATGTCTTGCGCGCCACCCAAACATTCGGTGACGTCCTCGCCGGTGATCTCGACATGGATGCCACCTGGATGTGTGCCCAGCGCCCGATGCACCTCGAAGAATCCCTGCACTTCGTCGACAATGCGGTCGAAGTGCCGGGTCTTGTACCCATTGGACGACTCGTGGGTGTTGCCGTGCATCGGGTCGCACTGCCAGATCACCTGATGACCGGTGGCCTGGACCTTCTCGACGATCGGCGGCAGCAGATCGCGCACCTTGTTGTTACCCAGCCTGCTCACCAACGTCAGCCGGCCAGGCTTGCTGTTCGGGTCGAGCCGCTCGACATACTCGACGGCCAGTTCCGGGGTCATCGTCGGGCCCATCTTGACACCGATCGGGTTGGCGATCACCTCGGCGAACGCGATGTGAGCGCCGTCGAGCTGGCGGGTCCGCTCGCCGATCCACACGGTGTGCGCCGACAGGTCGTACAGTTTTGGCTCCCCGTCTACGCCTTCCGCCAACCGCAACATGGCGCGTTCGTAGTCGAGCACCAAAGCCTCGTGGCTGGAGTAGATTTCGGCGGTTTGCAGATTGCGGTCGGCCACCCCGCAGGCGCTCATGAACCGCAGCCCGCGATCGATCTCGGTGGCAAGCGCCTCATAGCGCGCGCCAGCCGGCGAGGTCCGGACGAATTCCCGGTTCCAGTCGTGGACCAGGTGCAGCGACGCCAGTCCCGACGAGGTCAGCGCCCGCACCAGGTTCATCGCCGCGCTGGCGTTGGCGTAGGCCCGCACCAGTCGCGATGGGTCGTGCTCGCGCGCAGTGGCATCCGCGGCGAAGCCGTTGATCATGTCGCCGCGGTAGGACCTCAGGCCCAGTGCGTCGATGTCGGCCGATCGAGGCTTGGCGTACTGACCGGCGATGCGCGCCACCTTGACCACCGGCAGACTGGCGCCGTAGGTCAGCACCACGGCCATCTGCAACAGGGCGCGGACATTCCCGCGGATGTGAGGTTCGGTGTTATCGGTGAACGTCTCCGCGCAGTCGCCGCCCTGCAACAGGAACGCCTCACCTTTCGCGACCTGGGCAAGCTGTTCTTGCAGCCGGACGATCTCGGAGGGCACTGTCACCGGCGGCACACTCTCCAGGACGGTGCGCATCGCCAGCGCCTGTTCGGCGGGCCAGCTGGGTTGTTGAGCGGCCGGCTTGGCCAGTGCGGCGTCCAGCCGGGCGCGCAGGTCAGACGGCAGCGGCGGCAGCGGCGGCAGCTGGTCGATCGGGATGTCGACGGTCCAGTTCATCGGTCCATGGTAACCGGGGCCCGCCGTTGGCTGATCGGGGCGAACGTCGCTACGAGCGCGCTCAGACCCCTGACGTGATCAGTCGGAATCGGCGCAGCTGATCGCGGGCATCGACCAGCGCGTCGTGGACATCGCGCGGCCGCGGCGGCATCCGAGGAGATCCGCGGTCCTCCCACAGCTGCCGCAGTTCCCGGGTGAAGCGGGGCAGCGCCTGCGGCAGGCCTGGCATCGGGCCCCACAACTGACACAACGCCACGTGATCGTAGGCACCCACCCAGGCCCACAGCTCGATCGGCTCGGTGGCCTGCTGAGGTGAATGGACACCGAAGAACTCCTCCAGGTCCATGCGAATCTGCTTGCGCGAGCGCCATAACGGCGAGGCCGGGGGCGGCAGCTTGGGCAGCACCTTGGCGCGCACCCAGCTACCGGCGCGCTCGGGATCGAATTCCGTGGACACGGCGTAGTACTCGCGGCCGTCCTCGGCGACCACCCCGATCGAGATCAGATCGATGGTGCGGCCATCCTCGATGAATTCGGTGTCGTAGAAGTACCGCACCCAGAAAGCCTAGGAGCAACCTATCTGCCGATCAGGATGGGCTCGGTTCCCTCGGGCGGCGGCGCTGGATGTACGTCATGGTCGAGCCGGGCGTCGATCGTGCGCTCGTCGGGCAGGCGTGGGATACCGGCGACCGCGCACTGTAACCACAGCTTGGCCCGCACGACCGGGCGGCGCAGGGTCCGTTCGCGCTGCAGCGCGCGTCGCATCTTTTCAGGCTGGGTGGTATACCGCCACCGGGCCCACGGGGCATGCGGACGCGACAAGCGGATCGCGCCGATGACCAGCAGTACGACGATGAACATGCCGAGCAAACCGGTCCACACCTTGCCCTTCAGCACTACCACCACAGCCAGCGGCAACGTCAACATCAGCGCGCCGGCCACCGCGGCCCGCAACGGCAGCGAATCGGTGCCTTCCCATATCGGCAGGAAAAACATCAGCGGGTGCAGACCCAACATCAAGAGCCCGGCCACCGCCACCGCGGCGAAGACGGCGTCCACCGAAGTGCGGCCGTCTTCTTCCCAGTAAACGTCGGACAGGTGCAGAATCAACGCGTACTCGTCGAGCACCAATGCGGCCCCGATCCCGAAAAGGGTTGCGGACAAGGTGAATTCGGGTTCTCGCCCGTTTATGGCCAGGGTCACCAGGGTCAGCCCGGAGAGCATGACCAGGACCACCCCGAACGTCACGTGGTGGATGTGCACTCCCCCGAGATGGACGTTGCGCGGTTGCCACCATCGGATCGGATGACCGGCCTCGACGCGGTGGCGGATAACGCGCACAAACGTTCGTGTGACGAAAAAGGTCAGCATGAAGGCAACCAGACAGCACAGCAACGGCAGCCGGCCGCGGTCGACGATGTCATGCATGAACCAGCGGGCCATCCTGGGCACAAACCAGTGGAGCACTCCAGAAACCTACGCCTGCGCTCCCCGGCAAGGCGGGAGCCGCGCGGCGACACGTGGCGGGCGCGGGCACCGACTACCCTGTTCTGCGACATGAGTAAATGGCGGGCGCCCGGCGTGGGCAGTAGACCCGGGCGGGTGTTGCTGTGGTGCCTGCTCTGGCTGGTGGCCGCCGCGGCGTTGGATTACGTGGCCTGGCGCCTATTCGGGCACACGCCGTACCGCATCGACATCGACATTTATCAGATGGGCGGTCAGGCCTGGCTAGAGGGGCGTCCGCTGTACCGCGGCGACGCGTTGTTCCACACACCCATCGGGCTGAATCTGCCGTTTACCTATCCCCCGCTGGCGGCCATCGTGTTCTGCCCGTTCTCCTGGTTGCACATGCCGGCGGCCAGCGTCGCGATCACGCTGCTGACATTCGTGCTGCTGATCGTCTCCACGGCGATCGTGCTGACCAGCCTCGACGTCTGGAGCAGCTCAACCATCGTGGACGGGCC
>DATIOT010000301.1:0-4228 GCA_035472875.1 Mycobacterium sp. | reverse complement strand
ACCTCTAGTTCGCTGCGCAACCGGCCGGACGAGCCACCATCATCGGCGACGGTCACCACTGCGGTGACGTAGGGAGTCAGCCGGCGGGCCGCCGACAGCGTTGCGTACAAGCCGTGTCCGCCCCCCAGGGCAACGATGCCCTCGCTATTTGGTGGGCTCATTCGCGACCCAGATCCCGGTGCAGCACCCGCACCGACAATTGCGTATTGCCCTCCATGAGCTGCATCAATGCCTCGGCGATCGCGACGCTGCGATGCTTACCGCCAGTGCAGCCAATGGCGATCGTCATATAACGCTTGCCCTCCCGGCGGTAGCCGTCGACAACCAGAGATAGCAATTGATGGTAAGCGTCGAGAAACTCAGCCGCGCCGGGCTGGCCCAACACGTAATCACGCACCGCCGGATGTTGGCCGGTGAGTGGACGTAAGTCGTCCACCCAGTGCGGGTTGGGCAGAAATCGCACGTCCATGACCATGTCGGCGTCCATCGGCAGGCCGTACTTGAAGCCGAACGATTCGACGGTGACGCTGGTGGTCGCGCCGCCGTCGCCACCGAAGGCGCGCTCGATGCTTTCCCTCAAGCCCCGCACCGACAGTTTCGATGTGTCGATGATCAGGTCGGCGGTGGCGCGAACCGGGGCCAGCATCCTGCGCTCAGCCGCAATGCCCTCGGCCAGGGTCTGCTCGCCCTGCAGCGGATGGCTGCGGCGATTCTGTTCGTAGCGGCGCACCAGGATGTCGTCGGATGCCTCCATGAACACCACGCGCGGGGTGATGTTGCGGGTGGCCAATTCGGTGCGCACTGAGTCCAAATCGCCGGTGAATCCGCGTGACCGGACATCCATCACCACTGCGAGCTGAGTGATCCGGGATCCGGCCGCCAACCCGAAATCCACCATCCGGGTGATCAGCTGGGGTGGCAGGTTGTCGGCCACGTACCAGCCGAGATCTTCGAGCACCTTGGCCGCAGTACCCCGCCCGGCCCCGGACAACCCGGTCACCAGAACGACGTCAATGCCGGCTGCGGCATCAGCCGGGGGGCTATCGGCGACTTCTGCGTGCACGGCCCCAGGCCGCTGCCCACTGTTCCCGCCTCGACTGGTCATCCCGAGGCTCCGGGCTGCTCGGGTCGGAGCGCCTCGAGGACGGCGGTGGCAGTTGCCACGCCGATACCCGGAACGGCAGTGATCTGGTCGACGGTGGCCTCCTTGAGGCGGGCTAACGATCCGAAATGGGTTACCAGCGCCTTACGGCGATGCTCTCCCAATCCTGGCACCGAATCCAGCGCCGACGCGGTCATTCGCTTGGATCGCTTGCTGCGATGGTAGGCAATGGCGAACCGATGCGCCTCGTCGCGCACCCGCTGCAGCAAATAGAGCCCCTCGCTATTGCGCGGCAGGATGATGGGATCCGGCTCAGACGGCACCCACACCTCTTCCAGCCGCTTGGACAGGCCAATCACCGCGACATCGGTGATACCGAGTTGGTCGAGCACGGCGCTGGCCGCATTGACTTGCGGCGCGCCGCCGTCGACGACATACAAGTTGGGCGGATAGGCGAACCGGCGCGATTTTCCTTCCGGCGAAAGCATATTCGGATCATTCTGGTCGCTCAGGTGCCGCACGAACCGGCGGCGGGTCACCTCGGCGATGGAGGCGACGTCGTCAGAACGTCCCTGCCCGGCGGCTTCCCGGATCCCGAAGTGGCGGTAGTCCGATTTGCGCGGCAGGCCGTCCTCGAACACCACCAACGAGCCCACCACATCGGTACCCTGCACGTGGCTGATGTCGACACACTCGATCCGCAGTGGTGCGTTTGCCAGCCCCAAGGCGTCCTGAATATTCTGCAGCGCAGCGGATCTGGCGTTGAAATCGCCGGCTCGCTTCAGCTTGTGTTGCTGCAGTGCTTCTTTCGCGTTGCGTTGCACTGTCTCGGCCAACGCCCGCTTGTCACCGCGCCGCGGCACCCGCAGCATAACCCGGGATCCGCGCAGACCGGAAAGCCAGCTGGCCAACTCGTCGGCGTTGGATGGCAGACACGGCACCAGCACCTCGCGAGGAACCGGGTTGGTGGATTCGTCGGCGGCGCCATCCAGTTCAGCCTGTTCGCCGTAGAACTGCGTCAGGAACTGCTCGACTAACTGCTCCTCGCCCGAACCACCGGGGTCTCCGGACTTCTCGACGATCCAGCCGCGCTGGCCACGGACCCGGCCGCCGCGCACGTGGAACACCTGCACGGCCGCTTCGAGCTCGTCGTCGGCGAAGGCCACCACGTCGGCGTCGGTACCGTCGCCCAGCACCACGGCCTGCTTCTCCATCGCCCGCTTGAGCGCGCCAAGATCGTCGCGAAGGCGTGCGGCCCGTTCGAAATCGAGTTCGTCGGACGCGGCGTGCATCTGCTGTTCCAGCTCGCGGGCAAACCGGTCGGTCTTGCCGGACAGGAAGTCGCAAAAGTCAAGGACGATTTGGCGATGCTGCTCGGCGCTGACCCTGCCAATGCATGGTGCCGAGCATTTGTCGATGTAGCCGAGCAGGCATGGACGGTCGATCTGCTTGTGCCGCTTGAACACTCCGGCCGAACAGGTTCGCGCCGGGAACACCCGGGTGAGCAGATCGAGCGTTTCCCGGATTGCCCATGCGTGCGAGTACGGCCCGAAATAGCGCACACCCTTGCGCCGCGGACCGCGATAGACCATCAGCCGGGGGAACTCCTCATTGAGGGTGACGGCCAGGACCGGATAAGACTTGTCATCGCGGTAGCGGATGTTGAAGCGTGGATCGAACTCCTTGATCCAGTTGTATTCCAGCTGCAGTGCCTCGACTTCGGTGTTGACCACCGTCCACTCGACCTTGGCCGCGGTGGTCACCATCTGCCGGGTCCGTGGCTGCAGGTTGGCGATGTCGGCGAAGTATGACGTCAGCCGGCTACGCAGGCTCTTGGCCTTGCCGACGTAGATGACTCGCCCGTGCGGGTCCCGGAATCGGTAGACGCCCGGCTCGACCGGGATGGACCCGGGCGCGGGGCGATACGTCGCAGGATCTGGCACGTATCCAGGCTAGTAGCCGCTTCCGCCATGTCGGACAACCGTACGATCCGACGCATGTCAATGACCTCTTCCGAGCTGCCATACTAGGCCGACCAGGACGCTCCATCGACAGTCCGGATTGCCCTGCGTGAACGCCCACGCGACTGGTTTTTGGTGGTCATGTTCGCAACATTCGCGTCGACATCGTTCCTGATCGACACCGCCAACAGGGTTGGGCGCCCCAACCCGCACTCGCGCAACCCGATGGCGCGCTCCTCTACGATCAGATGGCCGCCGGCATCGATCCGGCTCCGGCTTCGACTACAAGTCGCCCAACGTGCTACAGAGCTTCGCCGTGAACGTGCCCTACCCTTTCGTAGCTCTGCTCTTGGTGGCGCGGATGTGGCGACCGCATCCGTTCACGCGCCGAGCGCGCTAAGCGGTCGATCCGCCACGTTCGTCGGCTAGCGCGGCAAGCGACACCCCCTTCCGCCGACGCGGCGTGGCTCCCCGCCCGCGAGCGGCCCGGCACGCACGAACAGTGAGCCCGGCCCGGTCGCGCCGTGTGTCGCAGGCTGTCGCGAATCGAAGACTCTTGCACCCCTACCCCGTCGCCGACCGAATCCGCCCCTGACGGGAATTCAGCTTGGGTGTTCGAGTTCCGTTCGGGCCCGGTCGATTTGGGCGAATGCGCACGTCACAATCTCAGCGGTGGTCATAGTCTCACCCTTTCGGGCGAGCGACTCGTAGGTCGCCTCACCGAGCACATTGCGGAGGTGAGCAATCGCGGTGCCGAACTCTGCCATGACGGGAAGTACAGCGAGAGGGCTTGAGACGACGAACCCGGCGATGGTGGCCGCCGGCTCGTATCGTCCGAGCCGGTCGAAAAACGTGGCAAGAAACCCCAGGGGGGTGCGGAGCATGTAGGTGTTGCCCGAGTCGTGATAGTTGCCGATCGCCACGGTGAAGTAATCGAAGGCAGCCAGCGGGTCGCCGTGCGTGGCCTCGAGGCGGCCCAGGCTGTACGCAATCGTGGACTCGACGAAGCGGTTCCCGCTGTCTTGGGCGATCACCAGGCCCCGTCGAAGGGCCGCGAGCGAGCGGACAGGGTCGGCGTCATGGACGGCCAAGCCGTAGGCGAGCAGCCCCCACGAAAGCGCGAACGGGTTGCCGGTAGCTTCGGCGGCGTCGATCAGACCGTTCG
>DATIOT010000300.1:0-3378 GCA_035472875.1 Mycobacterium sp. | reverse complement strand
GGAGGAACCGTGACCACCGTCGCCACGGGATGTTTCGGCCAGCCCGGCCTCGTCGAATGACGAGACCTCCACCAACTCGACCAACTCGACCCGCTGCACCAGCAGCTGGGCGATGCGGTCGCCGCGATGCAACACGATCGGCTCGGCGGGGTCGAGATTGATCAAGGCCACCTTGATCTCGCCGCGGTAGCCCGCGTCAATTGTGCCGGGGCTGTTGACGATCGAAAGCCCAACCCGCGCGGCCAATCCCGAGCGAGGGTGGACCAAGCCGACCATTCCGTGCGGGATGGCGACCGCGACACCCGTTCGCACCAGCGCACGCTGCCCCGGGTCCAGCTTGACGTCTTCCGCGCTGTAGAGATCAACGCCGGCGTCGCCGTCATGAGCGCGGCTGGGCAGCGGGAGAGCGGGGTCGATGCGGACAATAGCCAGACTGGTCGACACGGGGCCACAGACTACCCTTGACCGCGTGTCTGGTACGCGCGTCGCGCCGCACAGCCTCCGATATCGCGAGCGACTGTGGGTGCCATGGTGGTGGTGGCCACTGGCCTTCGCGCTGGCTGCGCTGATCGCTTTCGAAGTCAACCTCGGTGTTCGTTCCCTTCCCGACTGGCTACCCTTCGCGACACTGTTCACTGTGGCCGCCGGGGCGCTGTTGTGGTTGGGCCGAATGGAGATCCAAGTCACCGCCGGCGCCGGCGGGGTCGAACTATGGGCGGGGGACGCGCACCTGCCGGTCACTGTGATCGCCCGGTCCGCTGAAATAGCGCGTTCTGCAAAGTCAGCGGCGCTGGGCCGCCAACTCGACCCGGCAGCCTACGTGCTGCATCGGGCATGGGTTGGTCCGATGATTCTGGTGGTCCTCGATGACCCAGACGACCCGACGCCGTACTGGCTGGTGAGCTGCCGTCACCCGGAGCGGGTGTTGTCGGCATTGCGCAGCTGACCGATCAGGCTGCGCAGTCGGTACAAATCATCACGCCGTTCTTCTCGCTGGCAAGCCGGCTGCGGTGTTGCACCAGGAAGCAGCTCGAGCAGGTGAATTCGTCAGCCTGCTTCGGAATGACGCGAACCGATAGCTCTTCACCGGACAGGTCGGCGCCAGGCAGTTCAAAAGATTCAGCGGATTCGGATTCGTCCACGTCGACCACTGCCGACGCCGCTTCGTTCCGTCGCGCTTTCAACTCCTCCAGCGAGTCCTCCGAGACGTCGTCGGTCTCGGTGCGCCGTGGAGCGTCATAGTCGGTAGGCATCGCCCTATCCCCTCACATACCTGCGTTACCTCAAGCAACGCTTTGTACCAGCGTCGAACGCATCCACCAAACGATTCGTGCCCAGATCACCGCCCATTGAGTTGTGATTTACGTCACACCCCTGAATTGACCCTTATGTTCGGCTCTAAACAGCGCGTTTAGCGTGCGACTAGAGTGCACCTGTGGTCGCACAAATCACCGAGGGTACCGCTTTTGACAAGCACGGTCGGCCCTTTCGGCGACGAAATCCGCGGCCCGCCGTTGCCGTGCTGGTTTTCCTGGTGGTGGTGATGGGCGTGGCGTGGACTGCTGCGCTCACGCGACCCGCAAAGGTTCGCGAGGTCGCGGTGTGCAATCCACCCCCGCAGAGGCCCGAGGCGGCGACGCAGGCCCAGCTCGGTGAGCAAATGTCGCGAAGCGCAATGGCGGACGTCACCCCCGCCAAGCTCAGCGACATCAAGGTCCGCGTCCTCAACGCGAGCGGCCGCGGCGGGCAGGCCGCTGACATCGCCGGCGCGATGAAAGATCTGGGCTTCGCTCAGCCGACCGCCGCCAACGACCCGATCTACGCGGGCACGCGGCTGAACTGTCAAGGCCAGATCCGCTTCGGGACCGCCGGGCAAGCCACCGCGGCCGCGGTGTGGTTGGTTGCGCCGTGCACCGAACTGTTCAACGACAACCGCGCCGACGACTCCGTCGATCTTGCTCTCGGCACAGACTTCAGTGCGCTGGCGCACAACGACGACATCGACGCCGTGCTCGCCAGCTTGCGCCCCGGCGCCACCGAGCCGTCAGATCCCGCGCTGCTGCAAAAGATCCACGCCAGCAGCTGCTGAGTGTGCGGGTCGGATGCCGATGGACTCAGTCCGGGATCGGTTCTAGGCCGTTGAACCGCTTCAGGGCCGCCAGCAGCTCGTCGGCAATTCCAGGCGCGGCTGCCACCACCAATCCGGTGCCGCCCACCGGTCCGATCGGCGCGGGCAACAAGATGCGGGCCCCCGCTTCGGCCGCGATCAGCGCACCCGCCGCGGAGTCCCAGACCTGCAGCCCGTGCTCGTAGAAGGCATCCAACCGGCCCGCCGCGACCATGCACAAATCCAGCGCCGCAGAACCGATACGACGCACGTCGCGGACCACCGGCAGCAACCGCGCCAACAGCGCCGCCTGGGCGGTGCGGCGCCGCATCGAATACCCGAAGCCGGTGCCCACCAACGCCATCGACAAATCGTCGACAGTGCTGCACCGCAACGCGTGCGTCCCGTGCTCATCGGTGACATGAGCGCCGAGGCCGCTCGCCGCCGAATACACCCGGCCGGCGACGACGTCCGCGACCGCGCCTGCCACCGACACGCCGTCGAGCTGAACCCCGACCGACACGGCGTACACCGGGATGCCGTAGACGAAATTCACCGTCCCGTCGATGGGGTCCAGCACCCACGTGACCGTGCCGCCGGGTGCGGCCCCCAAATCTGTGGCATCGGTAGGCCCGCCGCCCTCTTCGCCGAGAATCGGGTCACCAGGCCGTAATAGGGCCAACCGATCGCGCAACAGCCGTTCTGTCTCGGTGTCGACCACTGTTACCGGATCGGTCGGGCTGCTCTTCGACCGCACGGCGCCACTGCCGGCGCCGCCCGCGTGAGCGCCGAACACCTCGGCGCGGCGATACCGCACGAACTCAGCGGCCTCGGCGGCCAGCATTTCGGCAACTGAGCGCAGCGGCGCGAGCTCGTCGTCACGTCGCGTCACTCATCTATCGCATCACAGTCGCCACTGCAACGCAGACACGCCACCGGGCACCGCCGCCGGGCTAAGGTGAGCTCACAGCCCAAGTCTCGCCGAGGAGATTCGATGACCAGCACCGACTCGACCACGGACACGCCCAGCACCGACTCAGCCAATGGCGCGCCGCAGCGTCGTGGCTTCGGCGTCGACGTCGGCGGCAGCGGAATCAAGGGCGGAATCGTTGACATGGACACCGGACAGTTGATCGGCGACCGGTTCAAGCTGTTGACGCCGCAACCGGCCACGCCACCGGCCGTTGCCAAGACCATCGCGGCGGTCGTCAACGAGTTCGGCTGGACCGGTCCACTCGGGGTGACCTACCCCGGCGTGGTCACCCACGGCA
>DATIOT010000299.1:0-4914 GCA_035472875.1 Mycobacterium sp. | reverse complement strand
AGTGGGCCAAGCCTGCCGGGCCGCTCGGGTACTGACGACGCCGTCGTTTCGGACAAAGTAGCCTGACCGCATGCGGGTCCTGGTCGTCGACAACTACGACAGCTTCGTGTTCAACCTGGTGCAGTACCTCGGACAGCTCGGTGTCGAGGCGCAGGTGTGGCGCAATGACGATGCCCGGCTATCCGATGAGGCCGCCATCGTCGCCCAGTTCGACGGTGTGCTGCTCAGCCCGGGACCGGGCACCCCGGAACGCGCGGGCGCGTCGATCGGCCTGGTCCGCGCGTGTGCCGCGGAGCGCACCCCACTGCTCGGGGTCTGCCTGGGGCACCAGGCCATCGGTGTCGCATTCGGTGCCACGGTAGACCGTGCGCCCGAGTTGCTGCATGGGAAGACCAGCAGCGTATTCCACACCAATGTTGGTGTGTTGCAAGGGCTTCCGGATCCTTTTACGGCGACGCGATACCACTCGCTGACCATCCTACCGGAGTCGCTGCCAGCGGTCCTGGAGGTCACGGCCCGCACTCGCAGCGGTGTGATCATGGGCGTGCGGCACGCCGAATTGCCAATTCACGGTGTCCAGTTCCATCCGGAGTCCATCCTGACCGAAGGTGGGCACCGAATGCTGGCGAACTGGCTCGCCTATTGCGGGTGGGTGCGCAATGACACGCTGGTCCGCCGGCTGGAGAATGAGGTCCGCGCCGCGGTGCGACCGTATTTCCCCGCAGATCCCGCGGCTACTGACCGAACTTCAGCGTGATGACCCCGTCCCGGTTGACCCCGGTGCCCGCCGGCGGGTTCTGATACACCACCCGGTTGTGCTGGGAGCCGCCGGCGTCGACGTCGGGTCCCTTGTCGAGCACCCCTGTCCATCCCAGCGCGCGTAACCGAGGTTCGGCGTCGGTCCAGAACATGCCGCTCAGGTCCGGCATCATGAATTGGTTGCCCTTGGACACCTGCAGCTCGATGATCGAGTCGACCGGAACCGTCTGGCCCTTGGGCGGATTCGTTCCGATCACCTCACCGGCCGGGCGGGGGCTGTCCACCGACGCCTGGCTGAACTTGCCGAATCCGTAGACGGCCAGGTTCTTTTGCGCGAGGTCGACGGTCTGGCCCGCGACGTCGGGGACTTGCTTGGTCTCCGGCCCGGAGCCGACGACGACGGTGATCACGTTGGTGATCGCCGACGTCTGGTTGGCGGGTGGATTAGTCCCGATGACCTTGCCCAAGAGGTCCGGGGTCGACGGCGAGTTTGCCTGCTTGAACTTGCTGAATCCTGCGGCCTTCAGTTTGTTGACCGCGTCGGTGTAGCTCAGCGAGGAGACGTCAGGTATTTCGCGTTGCTCAGGTCCGGTGGAGACGTTGATCGTAATCTCGTCGCCGGCATTCACCGAAGCGTTGGCACCCGGGTCGGTACTGATGACGTGGTCGGGCGCGATTGTCGAGTCGGGCTTCTGCAGGGTGCGCGTCTTGAAGCCGCGATTTTGCAGCGCGGCAATGGCATCGGCGGACACTTGGCCTCGCATGTCGGGCACTTGCACATCGCGGGTACTGCCGCCGAAGGTGTTGAAGGCGATGACGACGAAGATCGTCAGCACCGCCAGCACGGCGACCGCGACAACCCAGCGACCGACTGAACCACCAATGCGATCGCGATCAGTGTCATCGAGTTGACGAGGTAATGGGTCGGTTCGCGGCCCCCCGATGCTTGGACTCGGGGACGACAGCAGCGAGTTTCGCTCGGCGTCGGTGAACACCTTGGGTGCTTCAGGCGTCTCACCGTTGTGCACCCGGACCAGGTCGGCGCGCATCTCCGCCGCGGTTTGATAGCGGTTATCCGGGTTCTTGGCCAGCGCCTTGAGAACGACGGCGTCGAGGTCGGCGGAGATGCCCTCGTGCCGCTTCGACGGTGGAATCGGGTCCTCGCGCACATGCTGGTAGGCGACCGAGACGGGCGAATCTCCGGTGAAAGGTGGTTCGCCGGTGAGGATTTCGTAAAGGACACAGCCTAACGAATACACATCGGATCGGGCGTCGACCGAATCGCCACGGGCCTGCTCGGGCGACAGATATTGGGCGGTCCCGATCACGGCGGCGGTCTGGGTGACGCTGCTGCTATCGGCAATCGCGCGTGCGATGCCAAAGTCCATTACCTTGACCGCATTGGTCGCGCTGATCATGATGTTCGCCGGCTTGACGTCCCGGTGAATGATGCCGTTCTGATGGCTGAAGTTGAGCGCCTGGCAGGCGTCGGCGATGATCTCGATGGCCCGGCGGGGTGGCAGTGGGCCGTCGGTGTGCACGATGTCGCGCAGGGTGACGCCGTCGACGTACTCCATGACGATGTAGGGCAGCGGACCCGCGGCTGTTTCCGCCTCGCCGGTGTCGTACACCGCGACGATGGACGGATGATTCAGTGCCGCGGCGTTTTGCGCCTCGCGCCGGAAGCGCAGGTAAAAGCTCGGGTCACGCGCCAGGTCAGCGCGCAACACCTTAACCGCGACGTCGCGGTGCAAACGAACGTCGCGGGCCAGGTGAACCTCGGACATACCCCCGAAACCGAGGATCTCGCCGAGTTCATACCGATCGGACAGGTGCTGAGGGGTGGTCATTGCGGTGTCTCGTGTCGGGCGGACGACGTGCTGGGGGTCAAGGGGACTACCCAGCCGAGTTCGGGCCGCCTGCTCTGAAGTCCAGAATTACCTATCGTCCCGCGATCCGTCCAATTAAGCCGCAGGCCGGGGCTCGAACCGCTGGGGGTCTTGGTCGCCGGCGGGGGCGCGGTCGCCGGTGGGGTCCCGGTGTCGGTGACCGTTGGGGCGGGCGTCTGCTGCCCGTTTTCCGAGCGGGAATTGATGACGATGAGCACCGCGATGATCATCGCCAGCGCTCCAAGCACCCCTGCGGCCCACAGCAGCGCGCGCTGGCCCGACGAGAACGTGCGCCGGTCTAGGGCAGGACGGTGACCACCTGTCGACGGCCGGGATCGGCGAGGCGGAGCGGTCCGGCCACTGGCCGCGCCGGCTCTGGCCTGCGGGCTCGACGGAATGGCTGCCGGGGAGGCCCGGCCGGGAGGCGGCGACTGGCTGGGCCGCGGGGGACGGCGTCCGGCCCGTACTGCAGCGACGGCGTCGGCGAACGGTCCCCCGCTCCGGTAGCGCATGCCGGGGTTCTTGACCAAGGTGAGCTCGATCAGTTCTCGAACATTGGGCGGAAGCTCGGCGGGAAGCGGCGGCGGGGGTTCCTTGATGTGCTTCATTGCCACCGTCAAAGCGCCGTCACCGCTGAACGGCCGCTTACCCGAAACTACTTCGTATCCAACAACTCCCAGCGAGTAGACATCGCTGGCCGGGGTCGCGTCGTGACCCAGAGCCTGCTCGGGCGCGATGTATTGCGCGGTGCCCATCACCATGCCGGTCTGGGTCACCGGCGCGGCGTCGACAGCCTTGGCAATACCGAAGTCGGTGATCTTCACCTGCCCGGTGGGGGTGATCAAGATATTGCCCGGTTTGACGTCGCGGTGTACCAAGCCGGCGGCGTGCGCAACCTGCAGAGCGCGGCCAGTCTGCTCGAGCATGTCCAGCGCGTGCCGCAGCGAGAGCCGGCCGGTGCGCTTGAGCACCGAATTTAGCGGCTCGCCGTTGACCAGCTCCATCACCAGGTAGGCGGTGCGTCCCTCCCCGTCCATCTGGCTTTCGCCCTAGTCGTGGACGGCGGCGATCCCGGGGTGGTTGAGCATTGCGGTGGTGCGCGCCTCAGCGCGGAACCGCTCGATGAATTCCGGGTCCTGAGAGAACTCGCCCTTGAGCACCTTGACCGCAACGCGCCGGCCCAGCCGACTGTCGACCGCCTCCCAGACTTGGCCCATGCCACCGGTGGCGATCAGGCGCTGCAGGCGGTACCTGCCAGACAGCGTGACACCAACGCGCGGGCTCATGGTCCTCCCTGCAGCGCGGCCTCGATGACGGCCCGTCCGATCGGCGCTGCGAGTGCACCCCCGGTCGCGGACAGGCGGTCGGCGCCGTTCTCCACTAGCACCGCCACGGCAACCTTCGGCGTTTGTGCGGGCGCGAAGGCGATGTACCACGCGTGCGGTGGAGTGTTGCGCGGGTCGGTGCCATGCTCTGCGGTACCAGTCTTGGATGCGATCTGCACGCCGGGAATGGCCCCTTTCTGTTGTGCGACCTTCTCGGCGCCGACCATCAGCTCTGTTAGCTTAGCGGCGACCTGCGGCGAGACTGCGCGGCGCTGTTGATAGGGCGCGGTGGTGCTGATGTTCGCTAAGTCTGACCCCTTGAGGCTCTCGACCAGGTAGGGCTGCATCGTCACCCCGTCGTTCGCGATGGTCGCAGCGACCTCTGCATTCTGCAGCGGCGTCAACGCGACGTCCTTCTGGCCGATGCTCGACATCCCCAGCGCGGCGGGGTCTGGGATTATCCCGACCGTCGACTCTGCGACCTGTAGTGGAATGACGCTCGGCGGACTGTCCAGGCCGAACGAATGCGCCATGCTGCGTAGGGCGTCGGCGCCGGTGAGGAGGCCCAACTGCACGAAGGCCGTGTTACAGGACAGGGCGAATGCCTGGCTTAGTGGCACGGTCGGTCCGGTGCCGTTGCCGCACGGGGCGCCGCCATAGTTCTCCAAGGTGGCGGTGCTGTCGGGCAACGGAATGGTGGGTGCCGCCGTCAATTGCTCGGTGTCGGTGGCGCCGCCCTGCAGTGCCGCGGCGGTAGTGATCACCTTGAACGTGGAACCAGGCGGGTAGGTCTCGGAAATGGCCCGGTTGGTCAGCGGACTGTCTGCGTCATCGCGCAGCCGCTGCCAGGCCTGTGCCTGCACCTCGGGATCATGCGACGCCAGCAGATTGGGGTCATAGGACGGTGACGACACCATGGCCAAGATCTTGCCGGTGGATGG
>DATIOT010000298.1:0-14442 GCA_035472875.1 Mycobacterium sp. | reverse complement strand
GCGTTATTGCTGACCGCCGCCGCGGTTGCACACCCAAGAGTCCGCGAGCGGCGCTGGCTCATGCCGGCGCTGCTGTTGTCGGCCACCGGCGACTGGCTGTTGGCGATCCCATGGTGGACGCTGTCATTCATTCTCGGGCTGGGTGCGTTCCTGTTGGCGCACGTGTGTTTCCTGGCCGCACTGGTCCCGTTGGCGACACAACGGGCACCGTCGCGTCCGCACATCGCTGCCGTCATCTTGACGTGCCTGGCGACTATTTCGCTGCTGGTGTGGTTCTGGCCGCACCTGGGCCGTGACAAGCTGACGATCCCGGTAACGACCTACATCGTTGTGCTGACCGCAATGGTGTGCACGGCGTTATTGGCGCAGCTGCCGACGATCTGGACCGCAGTGGGGGCGGTCTGTTTCGCGGCGTCGGACGCAATGATCGCCATCGGCCGGTTCATCCTGAACAAAGAGGCACTGGCGGTGCCGATCTGGTGGTCGTACGCCGCGGCCCAGATCCTGATCACGGCCGGGTTCTTCTTCGGTCGAGAGGAACCTGCTGACGTCGTCGAGACTGGCGAAAGCTGATTGTCAGTGGTCGCCGTTACGGTGCGAGCCGGACGGTAAAGATGTTGGCTAGCAATTTATTTCGGAGCCCGAGGGCGCCGTGACCGGCAACGCGCGCACGCCCGTCGAGGTGGAACCCATCGCCCGGGTGCTGCCGATGCTGTCGGTGCCGCACCTGGATCGCGAATTCGACTACCTGGTGGCGGCCGAGCAATCCGACGATGCGCAGCCGGGCGTACGGGTGCGGGTGCGGTTTCACGGCCGGCTGGTCGACGGGTTTGTGCTCGAGCGCCGCAACGACACCGATCACGCCGGCAAGCTTGGTTGGCTCGATCGCGTCGTGTCTCCCGAACCGGTACTCATTGCGGAGATCCGCCGATTGGTCGACGCAGTGGCGGCGCGCTACGCGGGGACGCGGGCGGATGTGTTGCGCCTGGCGGTGCCGGCCCGGCATGCCAGGGTGGAGCGGGAACCCACGGCGATCCGCGCAGCGAGCGTCCCGTCAGTTCCGGCGCCCATCGACCCGTCGAGCTGGGAGCTTTACGGCCGTGGCGGGCAGTTCCTGGCCGCCCTGGCCGAGTCGCGTGCCGCGCGGGCCGTCTGGCAGGCGCTACCGGGCGAATTGTGGGCGGATCGATTCGCCGAGGCCGCCGCGCAAACCATACGCACCGGACGAGCGGTGCTGGCGATCGTGCCCGATCAGCGAGACGTTGACACGCTGTGGCGGGCGGCGACAACCAGGATCGACGAGCACAGCGTGGTAGCACTTTCGGCGGGCCTGGGGCCGGCCGCCCGCTACCGGCGCTGGCTTGCGGCGTTGCGCGGCAGCGCTCGGCTGGTGATCGGCACCCGCAGTGCGGTGTTCGCGCCGCTGGCCGACCTGGGATTGGTCATGGTCTGGGCCGACGCCGACGACAGCTTGGCCGAGCCGCGCGCGCCGTACCCGCACGCCCGGGAGGTGGCGATGTTGCGCGCGCATCAGGCGCGGTGTGCGGCGCTGATCGGTGGCTACGCGCGGACCGCCGAAGCGCACGCGTTGGTGCGCCGCGGATGGGCGCACGACATCGTCGCGGCACGGCCGGTGGCGCGTGCCCGCACTCCGCGAGTGGTGGCCCTGGATGACACCGGCTACGCCGACGAACGCGATCCGGCGGCCCGCACCGCGCGAATTCCGTCCATCGCGCTACGCGCTGCGCGCTCGTCGCTGGAGGCCGGAGCGCCGGTGCTCGTTCAGGTGCCACGGCGCGGGTATATCCCTTCGCTGGCCTGTGGGCGCTGTCGCACCATCGCCCGTTGTCGGCACTGCACGGGTCCGCTGTCGCTGCAGGAGCATGGGCCCGGGGCTGTCTGCCGCTGGTGCGGCCGTGCCGAACCGACGCTGCGGTGCGCGCGTTGCGGATCGGATGCGGTACGCGCGGTGGTCGTCGGGGCCCGGCGGACTGCCGAAGAGCTCGGCCGCGCATTCGCCGGTACGCCGGTCATCACCTCGGCGGGCGACGGCATCGTGGCGGAGGTCGCCGCCCGCCCAGCCCTGGTAGTCGCGACCCCGGGTGCCGAACCATGCGCGCCGGGCGGGTACGGGGCGGCGCTGCTGCTGGATACCTGGGCGCTGCTGGGCCGGCAAGATCTGCGCGCGGCCGAGGACGCCCTGTGGCGCTGGATGAGCGCGGCCGCACTGGTGCGTGCCCGTGGCGACGGCGGCGTGGTCACGGTGATCGCCGAATCATCAATTCCCACAGTGCAATCGCTGATCCGCTGGGATCCGGTCGGTCACGCGGAGGCCGAGTTGACGGCGCGAACCGAAGTCGGCCTGCCGCCCAGCGTGCACATCGCGGCCGTCGACGGCGCTGCCGAGGCGGTGGCTGCGTTGCTGGACGAGGCCCGGTTGCCTGACGGAGCCGACCTGCTCGGCCCGGTAGGCCTGCCGCCCGGCGTGCGCCGCCCGGCGGGCACCCCCGCAGGCGTGCCGGTGACCAGGATGCTGGTGCGGGTGCACCGTGAGCAGGGCCTGGCGCTGGCGGGGAGTCTGCGCCGCGGCGTCGCTGTGCTCAGTGCGCGGCAAACCCACGAGCCTGTCCGGGTACAGATAGACCCGCTGCATATCGGATAGCCGCGCGATAGTCGAAGCCCCAGCCGCAACACATCAGTTCGCGCCCGGTGGCGATAATATGCGTAGGAAATAATCCGTGCTTACGATATTAGAGCGCTGTTACACTTTCTATTCTTTGGCCCGCGACGGCCCGCGGAAGGTCCGCGAGAAGGGGGCACGATGGCACCGGACGCGACGGCGGCTGCCGAGTCACTTGACGTGATCACCGATGCGTTGCTGACGGCTTCCCGGTTGCTGGTGGCCATATCGGTTCGCTCAATCGGGCAGGTCGACGAGACCATCACCATTCCGCAGTTTCGAACCCTGGTCATCTTGTCCAATCGGGGTCCGGTCAACCTGGCCACGCTGGCCGGTCTGCTGGGTGTGCAACCGTCGGCCACCGGCCGGATGGTCGACCGGCTCGTCGCCGCCGGACTGATCGACCGCCTTGCGCACCCGACCTCTCGGCGCGAACTGCTCGCCGCGCTGACCAAGCGTGGACGTGAGGTCGTTCATCGGGTCACCGCGCTCCGGCGTGCCGAGATCGCCGCCATCGTGGAGAAGATGCCGCCGCCGGAGCGCCACGGACTGGTGCGGGCCCTGACGGCATTCACCGCCGCCGGCGGTGAGCCGGATGTTCACCTCGACGTCGACATCACGTAGGCGTCACAGCCGGACTCACCGCTTGTCTGCGATGAGCCGCAGGTACTCCCATTGCATGGTGCCGTCGGCGAGGTATTGCTGTGCGAGTTCGACGAGTTGGGCGTCGAGCTCGGCGGTCAGCACCCGATTGTGGCTGATGTTTGCGTAGGCCTCGATCGTCGGGCCGTAGTGATTCTTGAAGTAGTCGTGCACGGCCTCGGCGCTGTCGAACCGGTTGACCTCCAACATGCCGCGCTGCGTTTCGACGCCGCAGATTCGATCTCCCAGTAGCGCCTGCACGTAGGCCTCTCGTCCCCACAATGCTGCTGGGGGTGCAGCCGGTGACAGGCTTGGCCGGTACGGCCTAATAGCGGCAAGCATCCGGCCGAAGAATCCTTCCGCGGTCCAGCTGATCACGCCGATCGTCCCGCCAGGCTTGCACACGCGAACCAGTTCACTCGCCGCGCGCTGATGGTCGGGCGCGAACATCACGCCGATCGCCGACATCACGACGTCGAATTCGCCGTCGCCGAACGGCAGCGCGTGCGCATTGGCTTCGCGGAAGTCGAGTGTCAACCCTTGCTCTGCGGCTCTCGCCTGAGACCGCAGCAGCAGGTCCGGCGTGAGGTCGGTGGAGACGACTTCGGCGCCCGTCTTGGCGGCGGGAAGCGAGATATTGCCCGAGCCGGCGGCGACGTCGAGAACCCGCACGCCCGGTCCAATACCGGTGGCGGCGACCAGGATCGGGCCGAGTGGGGCCATCACCTGCTCGGCCATTAGGGCGTAGTCACCCAGCGCCCATATCGCCCGATGTGTGGTAGCGAGCGTGTGGTCGTCGCGGATGGTGGTGCCAAGCGTCATCAAACCTCCTGGGGAGTGCGGAAAGGGCTGTGTACTCGACCTCGTCGTCGATAGCGGCGTCGCCGGAACGATTCAACCATGCCCAATAGAAATAGTATGGACCGACAACAATATATGTCTGCTTCATTGGTGTTAGCTGAACGCGGGGTGACAGCCAGCTGAGAGCACAGGCGGCGGGATAAGGGTGACCGCTTCTTAGACTGTGCCCGTGCGTCTTGTCTTCGCCGGCACCCCCAAACCCGCGCTGCCCGCGCTGCGTCGCCTCATTGACTCACCCCGTCACGAGGTGGTCGCCGTCCTGAGCCGACCCGACGCCGCCTCCGGCCGGCGGGGCAAGCCGGAGCCTTCACCCGTGGCCCGCGAGGCGCTTGACCGTGGCATTCCGTTGTTGCGGCCATCGCGGCCCAACTCGGAAGAGTTCGTCGCAGAACTGACGGAGATGGGACCCGAGTGTTGTGCGGTGGTGGCTTATGGCGCGCTGCTACGCGACGCGCTGCTTGCGGTGCCGCCGCGCGGCTGGATCAACCTGCACTTCTCGCTGCTGCCCGCGTGGCGTGGCGCGGCACCCGTGCAGGCCGCGATCGCTGCGGGTGACACCATCACCGGAGCGACGACGTTCCAGATCGAGCCGAGTCTGGACTCCGGACCGGTCTACGGCGTGGTCACCGAGACGATCCAGCCGACCGATACTGCGGGCGATCTGCTTGAGCGACTGTCCATTTCGGGTGCGGCTTTGCTGTCGACCACACTGGACGGCATCGCCGACGCGACACTGACGCCGCGGCCACAGTCGACCGAGGGGGTCAGCATCGCACCGAAGATCACCGTCGAGCAGGCCCGGGTGCGCTGGGACTTGCCGGCGCCGGTCGTCGAGCGTCGTATCCGCGCAGTGACACCCAACCCGGGCGCTTGGACGCTCATCGGTGACTTGCGCGTCAAACTCGGACCGGTGCACATCGACGAGGCCCCAAAACCCCTGGCGCCCCGTGATATTCACGTCGACCGCAAAAGCGTGTGGATCGGCACCGGCTCGGAGCCGGTCCGGCTGGGCCAAATTCAGGCGCCCGGAAAGAAACTCATGAACGCTGTCGACTGGGCCCGAGGCGCCCGGCTCGACCCCGCCGCACGGGCATCATGAGCCCCAACACGCGGGGCCGGCGGCGTCGGCCGCTCGACCCGGCGCGAGCCGCCGCGTTCGAGGTGCTTCGTGCCGTCAGTGAGCGCGATGCGTACGCGAACCTGGCGCTGCCCGCGCTGCTGCGCGAACGTGGGATCAGCGGCCGCGACGCCGCTTTCGCTACCGAGTTGACCTACGGTACCTGCCGCGCCCGGGGCCTGCTCGACGCGGTCATCGGTGCGGCCGCCGGAAGATCGCCGGAAGCGATCAATCCGGTGCTGCTCGACCTACTGCGGCTCGGCACTTACCAGCTGCTCCGCACCCGAGTCGACGCACACGCCGCGGTGTCCACCACAGTCGAACAGGCAGGAATCGAATTCGACTCGGCGCGAGCGGGTTTCGTCAACGGCGTGCTGCGAACCATTGCCGGGCGAGACGAGAAGTCCTGGGTGGACGAGCTTGCCCCCGACCCGTCGCAAGATCCGGTCGGGCACGCGGCGTTCGCGCGCGCCCACCCACGCTGGATCGCCCAGGCCTTCGCCGACGCGCTGGGTGCGGCCGCCGGAGAACTCGACGCGGTGCTCGCCAGCGACGACGAGCGGCCCCACGTTCACTTGGCGGCCCGCCCGGGGGTGCTGACGGCCGGCCAACTGGCCGACGCGGTGGGTGGCAGCGTTGGCCGTTATTCGCCGTATGCGGTGTACCTGCCGGGCGGCGATCCGGGACAGTTGGCACCGGTGCGCGACGGCGACGCACTGGTCCAGGACGAGGGCAGCCAGTTGGTGGCCCGGGCGCTGACGCTGGCGCCGGTCGACGACGACGCGGGGCGGTGGCTGGACCTGTGTGCCGGGCCGGGCGGTAAGACCGCGCTGCTGGCCGGCATTGGCGTCGCTTCCGGAGCTCGGGTCACAGCGGTAGAGCCGTCGCCGCGCCGCGCGGACCTGGTGGCCGAGAACACCCGCGGGCTACCGGTTGACGTGTTGCGGGTCGACGGGCGGCATACCGATCTCGACCCGGGCTTCGACCGGGTGCTTGTCGACGTGCCCTGTACCGGGTTGGGCGCATTGCGCCGTCGGCCCGAGGCCCGGTGGCGGCGCCAGCCGGCCGATGTGCCGGTGTTGGCCAAGCTGCAACGCGAGCTGCTGGCCGCCGCGATCGCGCTGACCCGGCCCGGCGGCGTGGTGCTCTATGCGACCTGTTCGCCGCACCTCGCCGAAAGCGTTGGGGTGGTCGCCGACGCGCTCCGCCGTCACCCGGTGTGCGCGCTGGATACCCGGCCGCTGCTCGAACCCGTCGATGAGGGGCTGGGGGAGGGCCCCTACGCGCAGCTCTGGCCACACCGGCACGGCACCGATGCCATGTTCGCCGCTGCGCTGCGCCGCCTGACGTGAGGTTGGCCGCCGCGCTCAGTAGTCTGTCGCTCATGCCTCGCAGCACCGCGGGACCCCTGATAGCGCCGTCGATTCTGGCCGCCGACTTCGCCCGGCTCGCCGACGAGGCGGCCGCCGTGACCGGCGCCGACTGGTTGCACATCGACGTGATGTACGGCCACTTCGTGCCGAATCTGACGATCGGGCTGCCGGTGGTGGAGAGCCTGCTGACCCACACGGACATCCCGATGGATTGCCATTTGATGATCGACAACCCGGATCGGTGGGCGCCTCCGTACGCCGAAGCAGGCGCCTACAACGTCACCTTCCACGCCGAGGCCACCGACAATCCGATCGGGGTGGCCCGCGACATCCGGGCCGCCGGCGCCAAAGCCGGGATCAGCATCAAGCCGAAGACCCCGCTGGAGCCCTACCTGGAGATCCTGCCGTATTTCGATACGTTCCTCGTCATGTCGGTAGAGCCCGGCTTCGGCGGCCAGGACTTCATCGCCGAGGTGCTCGGCAAGGTGCGAACAGTGCGCAAGATGGTGGATGCCGGTGAGTTGACGATCCTGGTGGAAATCGACGGTGGCATCAACGAGGACACAATCGAGCAGGCCGCCGAAGCTGGCGTTGACTGCTTTGTCGCGGGGTCGGCGGTTTACGGCGCCGACGACCCCGAGGCCGCGGTAGAGGCATTACGGCGACAGGCCTTTGCCGCGTCACCGCATCTGGGCTTATGAGCGTTGAGCAGGTCAACAGCATCGAGGCGGCCATGCGCCTCGCCATCGAGCAGTCCTACCAGGTCAAGGGCTCCACTTATCCGAACCCGCCGGTTGGAGCCGTCATCGTGGACCAAGAAGGCCGGGTTGTCGGCGTGGGCGGCACCGCGCCGGCTGGCGGAGACCACGCTGAGGTGGTGGCCCTGCGCCGGGCCGGTCGTTTGGCCGCGGGTGGCATCGCAGTGGTCACGCTGGAGCCGTGTAACCACTACGGCAAGACTCCGCCGTGCGTGAACGCCCTGATTGAAGCCCGAGTGGGGACGGTGGTCTACGCGGTCACCGATCCGAACGGGATCGCGGGGGGCGGCGCGGGCCGGCTGTCGGCAGCGGGCGTCCAAGTGAAGTCCGGTGTACTGGCCGAGCAAGTGGCCGCCGGGCCGCTGCGAGAGTGGCTGCACAAGCAACGCACCGGCATCCCGCACGTGACGTGGAAGTACGCCAGCAGCGTCGATGGGCGCAGCGCTGCCGCCGACGGCTCCAGTCAATGGATCTCCAGTGAGGCCTCACGCTTGGATCTGCATCGGCGCCGCGCCTCCGCCGATGCGATCGTGGTCGGCACCGGGACCGTGCTGGCCGACGATCCGGCGTTGACCGCCCGGTTGGCCGACGGCTCGCTGGCGGAGAAACAACCGCTGCGCGTGGTGGTGGGGATGCGCGAAATACCGCCAGAAGCAAAGGTTCTCAACGACGATTCGCGCACCATGGTCATTCGTACCCACGATCCCATGGAGGTGATCAAGGCGCTTTCAGACCGCACCGATGTTCTGCTGGAGGGTGGCCCCACGCTCGCCGGTGCTTTCCTGCGGGCCGGGGCAATCAACCGCGTCCTGGCCTACGTCGCGCCGATCCTGCTGGGTGGCCCCGTCACCGCCGTCGACGACGTGGGGGTGTCCAGCATCGCGAAAGCGTTGCGCTGGCAGTTCGACGGTATCGACCGGGTCGGCCCGGACCTGGTGCTCAGCCTGGTGCCGCGCAGCGGCTAGCGCTCACCCAGCGCGACGGCCTGCTGCTCGTCGGGGACTTCGGGTTCCTCGGCGTGTTCTTTGCGGCCGCTGATCAACAGACCCAGCAGCGCTCCCACCACACAGATGATCACGGTGGCCCCGAAGATGTCGCCGTACATAGCGGCGAATGCTTTCAGGTACAGGGTTGCTTGGGCGGCCACTCGTTCCATCAGGGTGGCGTTGGGCGGTATGTGCGCCGTCAACCCCGCGACGATCTGGTTGAACCGGTACAGGCCCCAGGCGCTCAGCGCGGCGACGCCGATCAACATGCCCGTCATCCGGGCCACCACGACCGCCGCCGAGGCGATGCCGTGCTGGGCCGCCGGGACAACCCGCAGGGCGGCCGAGGTCAGCGGCCCGATCACCAGGCCAAGTCCCAGACCGGCGACCAGTAGGTCGGCGTGCACTATGGGCACCGAGAACAGTCCGAAGATGTTGTGCCGTTGGTCCATCACGTCTTGGCGCCAGTAGTGGATCAGCCAGTAACCGTATGCCGCGATCAGCAGCCCGATGAAGGTCATCGCGCGGTCGCCGGCCCGGGTGGCGATCCACCCGCCCAGTACCGCCCCGATCGGCAGCGCGATGAGGAACCACAGCAGCAACCCGGCGGCCTGCGCCTGGTTCATTTGCAGCACGCCCTGGCCGAACAGTTCCACGTTGACCAGGGTCACCATCAGTGCCGCGCCCGCGGCCAGTGATGTGCCCAGCGCGGCCAGGAACGGCCGGAAGCGCACCCCGGCCGGGTCAATCAGCCGGGTGCGGGAGAAGCGCTCCCAGACCACGAATATCACCGCGACCAAAATCGCCCCGATCACCAGGGGAAGCCCGTAGCTCGGCAGAATCTCTTTGCCGTCGGGTTCGGGGTTGTACAGGCCGATCACCGCGAGGCCCAGCGCGACAGCCAACAGCACACCACCAACCAGGTCGATCTTCTCGGACTTGTCGGTGCGTTCGTGCGACGGCAGGCTGACCTGGATCATCGCCATCGCGATCAACGTCAGCGGGACGTTGATCCAGAACACGTATCGCCAGTCGTGCGTCAACCAGACGATGAAAATGCCGTACAGCGGTCCCAGCACGCTGCCGAGCTCCTGCGCGGCCCCGATGCCGCCGAGCACACCGGCACGGTTGCGTTGCGCCCACAAATCCGCACCCAGGGCCAGCGTCACCGGCAACAGCGCACCGCTGGCCACACCCTGGATCGCGCGGCCGGCGATCAGCAGGTGAAAATCGCCCCAGTGCCCGGCCAGCGCCGTGACCACCGAGCCGACGATGAACAGGGTCAGGCTGACCTGCAGCAGCAGCTTGCGGCCGAACCGGTCGGACGCCCGGCCCAGCAGTGGCATGGCGGCGATGTAGCCCAGCAGGTACAGCGTGATGATCCAAGTGACTCGCTGCAGTTGGTTGATCGGGATGTGAACGTCGGTCATGATGTCGCGAATGATCGTGACCACGACATAGGCGTCGAGTGCGCCCAGCAGTACTGCGAGGCTCCCGGCGCTGATCGCGACTCGGCGTCCTACTCGCATGCTCATCAGCTCACCGGAGGCTTCGTGACCTGGACGGGCTGGTTCCAGTTCGACAAGGTCATCTGGACGGAATTGCCCTGACTCTTTTGCAGGTTGGCCTGGACGAGCTGGTGATCGCCGGTCTCCTGAATCCAGACGGTGCTCGGGAACGGCTGCGTCGCATTTAATGGCGGCGCAATCTTATTCACTGCATCCGCTGAGACATTGCCGCTGATGCGGATCGTGGTCTGCCCGTTGATTGATTCGCGGCCCTCGGCCTTGGCGTTGCTGAAGTTCGCCAGCACATTGGCCAGGCCATTGTCCGGACTCAGGATCGCCGAGACGTCGTAGATGTCGGAGGCCTTACCGAAATCGCTCCATTTATTCGGGGTGAGCGTGGCATACAGCACCGAGTCGTAGACCACGAAGTTGGCGTCGACGTCAGCGCCCCCCAATGTCAACTGGACATTGCCCGACGCAGCGGTGCTGGGGCTGGTGGTCAGGTCGCCGTTCAGTGTTTTGATGGGCAGCCCAGGAACCTTGCCCTGGACCGACAGCACCAGATGCACGCTTTTGAGGTTCTTGGTGGTGGCGGAGGATTGCTTGACCAACGTCGTGGCGTCGGGTAACGGTGCGGCGCTCTGCTTCGAGCCCGACGAACAGCCGGCGATCAGGGCGGTGGCGATGCTAAGGGAGACAAGGACGGCCGATATACGGCGGCGGGTCTGCATACCCAGCATCGTAGAGGGTGCCGGTGACCGGGTTTCGGAACGCGGGTCCCGCGGGTGCGTCAAACTGGCCAATTAGCCTGGTGGAATGTTCACCGGAATTGTCGAGGAACTCGGAGAGGTGACCGGCCGCGACGTCCTCGCCGATGCAGCACGTCTGACCATTCGTGGACCGGTTGTCACCGTCGATGCCGGGCACGGCGATTCGATTGCCGTCAACGGCGTGTGCCTGACGGTCGTCGAGCTGATGCCGGACGGCCATTTCACCGCCGACGTGATGGCCGAGACCCTGGATCGGTCGAATCTGGGCGAATTGCAGGTCGGTAGCCGGGTAAACCTGGAGCGCGCCGCGGCAGTCAACAGCCGGCTCGGCGGGCACATCGTGCAGGGGCATGTAGATGGGACGGGCCAGGTGGTCGTCCGCACACCCTCGGAGCACTGGGAGGTGGTGCGGATCGAGGTCCCCGCGGCGGTGGCTCGCTATGTCGTAGAGAAGGGGTCGATCACCGTCGACGGGATCTCCTTGACGGTCTCGGCCCTCGGCGCCGAACCGCGGGACTGGTTCGAGGTCTCGCTGATCCCCACCACCCGTGAATTGACCACCTTGGGTCGTGCTCCGGTCGGCACACGGGTGAACCTCGAAGTTGACGTGATCGCCAAATATGTTGAACGGCTACTCTCCCGAGATATTACTTCTGCCAGCAGTTTTACCGACACGGTCGAGGATAGCACGTAAGTACAACGCTATGGGTTAAGATAACCGTGTGCCCACCAAGTTGCCCGATCTGGCCGCGCTGCTGCCCTCGTGGCAATTGGCGATGCGCGCCGAACGCAAATCAGCCGCCACCGTCAGCAGCTACAGCGAGGGCGTCTTGGCGTTCCTGCGGTGGGCGAAAGCCGCGAACGTCGTCGTCCCCGAGATCACCAAGACCACCGTGCAGGCGTTCACCGCCGACCTACTCGACGCCGGCGCCCAAGCTGCCACCGCCAGAGCCCGCCACATGGCATTGCGCCGGTTCGCGGCATGGTTGGCAGAGGAAGGCGAACTCGACTCCCATCCTCTACTCGGTGTCAAACCGCCCAAGCTGGATAGCAAAGTCGTCGATGCGCTGACCGACGAGCAGCTCCGGCTACTGATCAAGGCCTGCGCAGGCAGGGAACTGATCGACCGCCGCGACGACGCCCTCGTCCGCCTGATGGCCGAGACCGGGTTGCGCGCCGGGGAAGTCATCGCCATGCAGGTATCCGACGTTGACCTTGCGCAGGGCCGCGCAACGGTGCGACGCGGCAAAGGCGGCAAGGGCCGCGTGGTGCCCTTCGGGCCCCAAACCGCGGCCGCTGTCGACCGGTATATGCGCGCCCGGCGCACCCATCGACTGAACGCGACCGGGGCACTATGGCTCGGCGGCGGTGGCCAGACCTTCTCCTACCACGGGCTTAACATCGCGTTGAAACGCCGCGCCCGCGCCGCTGGCATCGAAGGCTTCCACCTTCACCTGATGCGGCACACCGCGGCGACACGTTGGCTGCGCGCTGGCGGCAGTGAGGGCGGTCTGATGGCCGTCGCCGGCTGGCGAACCAGGGGCATGGTCGACAGGTACACCGGGGCGTCCGCGTCCGAGCGGGCCGCGGCCGAAGCCAGCGGCCTGAACTTGGGGGACCTGTGAACGACCAGCAGACCATGAGCTTGGCCGAGTTCGAGCAGAATGAACCCGCTATCCTCGCCGACGTCTGCGCCATCCTGACGGGAAAAACTAAGATACGCAAGCAATTACGGCTCGTCGCGGTGTACGAGAGGAGCACGGGTAAACTCGTCGCCGAAGTTCTGCGCACAACCAAGGGACCGGTGGTAGTTCATCGTGTCGCCGCGATAGAGACCGAGTCTGGATGCCCTCCGCGCGTGGATATTCGGGGATTCCGTAGGGAGCACGGCATTGCCCCGCTCACGGGCGAACCGGATCAGCAGTTCGCGATCAAAGGCAAGTCAACGGTGTATATCGTCATCGGCCGAAACTTCATTGCCCGCACCTACCCAGACGACGCGCTGGTGTTTCGGTAGCAGCGCCGTGAAACAGGCGACGGTTCGCCGCGATAACTCGGCAAATGCCGAGGCAGCTGCGGCAGACCAGCAGATTTCTGCCGACGATTCGGCAAATGCCGACCCACCGAATACATCACAGCCGCTTCACATTTCCCGCACAACGTTGCTACGCTATACGTGGTCATTCCGCTAAGACGGAACCCCGCTCGCAATCTTTACGGGCCGCGAGCCGCAACCCGAAAGGGGAAGCGGCAGCCATGCCCGAATTTACCTCGCTCCGAGCTCGTATCGCCGCCCATGAATCCTGGGCTCGCACCGAGAATCGTTCCGCGAGAACAGCCCCCGCGCGCCGCGCGCTCGAGCGCCTTGATCACCTCGTCGAGGATCTCGTCAGACCACCGTGCACTGACGAGACCCATCCGTGCTATGCGAATCAAGACATCGCGCAGCACGGATGGGAACAGAACGTTAGCGTCGTAGATAACAGTGAAAGTCAGTAGAGTCCCAACTCCTCGGTGAGTTCGGTCAGTTCGTCTGCTGCTTTCTTGCTATCGAGTTCCATCTTTCGCTGGTAGTCCCGGAGGGAAGCTGCCTGTATGCGGCGGTGGGTGCCCACCTTTCGGTACTCGATGACTCCGTCTGCTACGAGCTTGATCAGATACGGCCGCGAGACGTTGAGCATGTGTGCAGCCTGCTGGGTCGTCAGCTCGGCGTGGGTAGGCATCACCATCACAGCACGGCCCGCTGCTGTGTTGGCGAGAATCTGACGCAAGATCTCACCTAGTCCACGCGGTAGCTTGACGACCCGCTTGTGACCTTCGATGGTCACGGCAACCTCTGGCGAGGTCTCTGGTCGTTCGTCGAGGATCTCGTTTAGATCGCAAAGTGCTTGGTTAGCTACATCAGCGTCCGACTCAGTTACCTCGTTCTCTCGCGTTCTGTCCTGGACCTTTTTGGATGGCTTCTGGTGTTCTTTTGCGGTCCTCATATCTGCAATATACGAAGCAATCGAAACAAACGCAATGACCAAAACCTACCATGACCAGGGCAAACGGCCCCTACAAACGCCCAGAATCTTATGCGCTTGGGGCTCAGCGGTCCTCCACCCTCCGGCGGCCATGATCGGCCCTCTATGGACCGAATGGGCTAGCTTGTGGACCTATCTACGCTTACCGCGGGCGTACCGGAAGTGCCGTGTGGCCAAAAATTCGTAGAGCTGTGGCGTGTCTCTCACACGGCGCCCCTACCGAGGCACACTGGCAGCGTGACGCGCCAGGGTCCGCCCCTCCCTCACCACGCGCAGGCCGCTGCTGCGCGGATCTCGTCGTCATCCACTGCGGTGTACCGCTCCGTGGTCGCGATGGACTCATGGCCCAGGAGCTTCTGGACGGCCGCAGGTTTCAGCGTTCGTAACGCGCAATTGCGCGTTACATCAGATCGGGACGTGGATCCGTCCGTCGCGGGTGTAGTAGCCGGCCGGGCGCACAGTGTGCGGCCACCGTGCGATCACCGCACGCGGAAGGTGCCCCTCCAGCGGCTCGCGGACGACCTTCCCGTTGATCCGGCGCGGCTTAACCGGCGCCGCCAGGATCGGCGGCAGCCCGAGCTGCGGGGTGATCCGCATGATCTGGTCGCACCACTCCGGCGTGTTGTGGTGGGACTGGCCTTCGCCGTGCTGCTCGACGCCCGCGGCGAACAGCGCGACGTGCACCATCTCGTGCAGCAGCACATCGGCAGCGTGGGCCGCG
>DATIOT010000297.1:0-4734 GCA_035472875.1 Mycobacterium sp. | reverse complement strand
TCGAAGCCACCGTCAACGATTGCGCACCCGGCCCTGCCGGCGACACCGAAGCCATCGTCGTTCCCACCCTGGGCCGTGATGACGGCGGGCTCGAGCGATTCCTGACGTCGGCAGCTTCGGCGTTTGTGGCGGGTGTGGCCGTGGATTGGCGCAGCGTGCTGGGTGGGGCGGGCTTTATCGAGCTGCCGACGTATGCCTTTGAGCGGCGTCGGTTTTGGCTATCTGGCGAAGGTATCGGAGCCGATGCCGCGAGCCTGGGCCTGGGAACCAGCGAGCACGCCTTGCTGGGCGCGGTGGTGGAGCTGCCGGCCTCGGGCGGGTTGATGCTGACCGGTCGGTTGTCGCCCAGCGTGCAAGGGTGGCTGGCCGATCACGCTGTATCCGGGTTGGTGGTCTTCCCGGGCGCGGGATTCGTGGAGTTGGCGATTCGCGCCGGCGATGAAGTCGGCTGTTCGGTGGTCGACGAATTGACCCTGCAGGCGCCGTTGATGTTGCCGGCCTCGGGGTCGGTAGCCGTGCAGGTGGTCGTCGGTCCCGAAGAATCGGGTCAGCGCAGTGTGTCGGTCTTTTCCCGCGCCGATGCCGGTGCCGGGTGGGTGTGCCACGCCGAGGGGGCGTTGAGCTCGGGGTCGGTCGAGCCAGGTGTTGATCTGTCGGTGTGGCCGCCGCCGGGTGCGGTCGCGGTGGACACCGCTGACGGCTACGAGCAATTGGCAGCGCGCGGATACGGGTACGGCCCGGCATTCAGGGGATTGACCGCGACGTGGGTCCGCGGTGATGAGGTATTCGCCGAGGTACGGTTGCCGGACGCGGCCGGGGGCGTTGGCGGGTTCGGCGTGCACCCGGCGTTACTCGACGCGGCTATGCACGCCGTAGTCATGGCCAACCAAACGGCCAACCAGGCCGCCGAAGTTGTATTGCCGTTCTCATGGCAGGGCGTCTCGCTACATGCCGCGGGTGCCTCAGCGGTGCGGGCGCGGATCGCGCCGGCGGGGCTTTCCCCGCAAGCGGACGGTACCCCCACGGCGGTCTCGATCGAGCTTGCCGACGGGTTGGGGTTGCCGGTGCTGTCAGTGGGCGCGATGGTGGCCCGCCCGGTGAGCGAGCAGCAGTTGCGCGCGGTGGTGTCGGGTGCGGGCCCGGACCGGCTGTTTGAGGTGGTCTGGTCGCCGGCGCCGACAACCGCAACCGCCAGCGGCAATCCCGCTCCGTCCTACCGGCTGTTCGAATCTTCTGCTGCTGAAGAAGATCCGGTGACCGGGACCTATGAGCGCACGCACTCGGCACTGGCCGCCGTGCAATCTTGGTTGACCGAGCATGACTCAGGTGTCCTGGTGGTGGCCACCCGGGGCGCGATGGGTTTGGCGAGTGAGGACGTCACCGATTTGGCGGGGGCGGCGGTGTGGGGGCTGGTGCGGTCGGCGCAGACCGAGCACCCGGGCCGCATCGTGCTGGTTGATTCCGATGCGCCACTTGATGATCGGGCGGTTGCGGCGGCTTTAGCGGCCGGTGAGCCGCAGCTGTTGCTGCGAGGTGGACGGGCGTACATCGCGCGGGTGCTTGGCAGCCGCGCGACTGACGGTCTGTTGGTGCCTCCCGGTGATGGGCCCTGGCGACTGGGTCTGAGCAGTGCGGGCACGTTCGAGAATCTGCGGTTGGAACCGGTTCCGAACGCTGATGCGCCGTTGCAGCCGGGCCAGGTTCGGGTTGCCCTCCGTGCCGTTGCCGCAAACTTCCGCGACGTCATGATCACCCTGGGGATGTTCCACCACGACGCGCTGCTCGGCGTTGAAGGCGCCGGCGTGGTGGTCGAAGTCGGTCCGGGAGTCAGCGAATTCGCGGTCGGTGATTCGGTGTACGGATTTTTCCCCGACGGCAGCGGCTCGCTGGTCGCCGCCGACGTCCGGCTGTTGCTTCCGATACCTGCCGACTGGTCATACGCCGAAGCAGCCGCTATATCAGTCGTTTTCACCACCGCATACACGGCGTTTGTAGAACTGGCCGACGTCAAGCCGGGGCAGCGGGTGTTGGTGCACGCCGCCACCGGTGGGGTGGGGATGGCGGCGGTGCAGCTGGCCCGGCATCTGGGTTTGGAAGTGTTCGTTACCGCGAGCCGCGGCAAATGGAACACGTTGCGGGCCATGGGCTTTGACGATGACCACGTCTCTGATTCGCGCAGTCTGGAGTTTGAAGACAAGTTCCGGTCGGTCACCGGAGGCCGCGGCATGGATGTGGTGCTGAACTCGCTCGCCGGCGAATTCGTGGATGCCTCACTACGCCTGGTCGCCCCCGACGGTGTGTTTTTGGAGATGGGCAAGACCGACATCCGCGACCCCGACCTGGTCGCTCAGGAATACCCCGGCGTGCGCTACCGCGCCTTTGACCTCTTCGAGCCCGGCCGTCCCCGGATGCACCAGTACATGCTCGAACTCGCCAAACTGTTCGACGCCGGAGCGCTGCGGCCGTTGCCGGTGACAACGTTCGATGTGCGGCGGGCTCCCGCGGCGTTGCGGTACTTGAGCCAGGCGCGTCATATCGGCAAGATCGCGATGACCCTTCCTTTTGGGCCGGGTGGCGGGTTGGTTGCGGGCACGGTGTTGATCACAGGTGGCACCGGCATGGCGGGTTCCACGTTGGCCCGTCACTTGGTGGCGGATCACGGGGCGCGGAACTTGGTGTTGGTGAGTCGAAGTGGTCCGGATGCGCCAGGATCTGCGAAATTGGTCGCTGAGTTGGAGGCGGCTGGAGCCCAGGTACAGGTGGTCGCTTGCGATGCGGCCGACCGGGCGGCCCTGGCCAAGGTGATTGCCGATATCCAAACGCAGGGGCCGTTGTCGGGCGTCATCCACGCGGCCGGTGTGCTTGACGACTCGATGGTCACATCATTGACTCCCGAGCGGGTGGATGTGGTGTTGCGGGCCAAGGTGGATGCGGCGTGGACCCTGCACGAGTTGACCCGCGATCTGGATGTGTCGGCGTTTGTGATGTTTTCATCGATGGCCGGACTGGTGGGATCGTCAGGCCAGGGCAACTACGCTGCGGCCAACTCGTTCTTGGATGCGTTGGCTGCTCATCGGCGAGCTCATGGGTTGCCGGCGATCTCGCTGGGGTGGGGGCTGTGGGATCAGGCCAGCGCGATGACCGGCGGACTGGACGCCGCCGACCTCGCCCGGCTGGGCCGCGACGGCATCTTGGCGCTGTCCTCGGACGAGGCGATGGAATTGTTCGACACCGCACTGATTGTCGACGAACCATTCATGGCACCCGCCCGCATCGACCTGACTGCGCTGCGGGCCCATGCGGTCGCGGTGCCACCGATGTTCACCGACCTGGTGAACGCGCCGACCCGGCGCCGGGTCGACGACTCGCTGGCCGCCGCGAAATCGAAATCGGCTCTGGCACATCGTCTGCACGGGCTGCCCGAACCCGAACAGCATGCCGTCCTGCTGGACCTGGTGCGCTCGCACATCGCAACCGTGCTGGGTAACACCACTCCGGAGGAGATCGACCCGGACAAGGCGTTCCAGGAGTTGGGTTTTGATTCGCTGACCGCGGTCGAAATGCGTAACCGGCTCAAAACCGCTACGGGACTGGCGCTTTCACCCACCCTCATCTTCGACTACCCGACACCCAACGGCCTGGCCAACTACATCCGCACCGAACTCGCCGGAGTCCCACAAGAAATCATGCAGACCCCAGCGGTTCGTGCCACGGGCGACGATCCAATCGCGATTGTCGGTATGTCGTGCCGTTATCCGGGCGGAGTGAATTCCCCCGATGATCTTTGGGACATGCTGGCGCAGGGTCGTGACGTGTTGACCGAGTTCCCGAGCGATCGCGGCTGGAACCTGGCCGGGCTGTTCAACCCCGATCCCGACGTGCCGGGCTCCTGCTACACCCGCACCGGTGGCTTCGTCGAAGGCGTCGCGGACTTTGACCCCGCGTTCTTTGGTGTGGCGCCGAGTGAGGCGCTCGCGATGGACCCCCAGCAACGCATGTTCCTCGAACTGTCCTGGGAAGCCTTGGAGCGAGCGGGAATTGAACCCGGCGGGCTGCAGGGCAGCGCCACCGGGGTGTTCGCCGGAGTGATGACGCAGGGCTACGGCGTGTCAGCCGCCGAAGCGGTGGAAGGCTTCCGGCTGACCGGGCAGTCGTCGAGCGTGGCTTCGGGGCGGGTGTCGTATGTGCTGGGGTTGGAGGGCCCGGCGGTGTCGGTGGATACGGCGTGTTCGTCGTCGTTGGTGGCATTGCATATGGCCGTGCAGTCGCTGCGCTCGGGCGAGTGCGATCTGGCGCTGGCGGGCGGCGTCACCGTCAACGCCACACCGGACATCTTTGTGGAGTTCAGCCGCATGCGCGGATTGTCCGCGGATGGCCGGTGCAAGGCCTACGCGGGGGCCGCCGACGGCACCGGATTCTCCGAGGGCGGCGGAATGCTGGTGGTGGAGCGTTTGTCGGATGCGCAGCGGTTGGGGCATCCGGTGTTGGCAGTGGTGCGGGGTTCGGCGGTCAATCAGGATGGTGCATCGAATGGGTTGACCGCGCCTAACGGTCCGTCGCAGCAGCGGGTGGTGCGTACGGCGTTGGCCAATGCGGGATTGACGGTCGCCGAGGTCGACGTGGTCGAAGGCCACGGAACCGGCACCACGTTGGGCGATCCAATTGAGGCCCAGGCGTTGTTGGCGACTTATGGACAGGATCGCGGCGAGCCGCTGTGGCTGGGGTCGATCAAGT